>JBEANZ010000443.1:0-4832 GCA_041165185.1 Verrucomicrobiota bacterium
AGCAGCCCAACGGGCGTCACCTCACCACCACCGACCACCAGACCCACTTCGGTGAAGACCACGCCCGTCGCGCGATCCTCGCCGTCACCGCCAAACGCTTCCCTTCGTGAATATGCGGTGAGCGGCGGGCGGGCGGGCATCTCCGGGGTTGCAAAGGCGGAGGGTTCGCCGAGGCTGGCGCGCTCCTTACCTGTCATGCTGAAGAAAATTTTCGCGAAGCTGCGCGCCACCATCTCGCCTTCGCGCGCCAAAAAGTCGGACGCCCCCGTGGCGCACAAACCCGCCGCTCCGGCCGCCCCGATCAAGCCCCACGCCCCGGCTCCGCGCAGCGAGCCGCGCCCCGAGCGTGGCGGTGGTCGCGGTGGCGACGGCGGACGCGGGTCGGGCCCACGGCCGCATGATCGGCAGCGCAGCCAGCCGCGCGATCCGCGGGACGAGTTGCCCCGCGAGCCGCGCGCGAGCGAGCACGGCGGCGGCGAGCCGCGCGGGCGGCGTGATGATTTTGGCGGTGGTCGGGGCGGTGGCAGCGGACGCGGACCGCAGTCGCGGTTGAGTCGCGGCGGACCGGGCGAGAAGCGCGAGCGGCCGATGATCGATAAGACGTTCGACCATCCGCGCACGGGCGACATCAAGCCGAAGGAGCCCGTCAACGTCCCGAAGATGGACACCGCGTTTACGGCGCTCGGGTTGAGCGACGCGCTGGCGTTCGGCGTGCAGGAAATGGGCTACGTGAACCCGACGCCGATTCAGGCGCAGGCGATCCCGGTGGTGCTCAAGGGCGGCGATGTGATTGGCTCCGCGCAGACGGGCACGGGGAAGACGGCGGCGTTTGCGCTGCCGATCATCCAGCGGCTCGGCGGGCACGGGGCGTGCCGCGTGCTGATCCTCGAGCCGACGCGCGAGCTCGCGCTGCAAGTCGAGGAGGCGTTTCAGAAATTTGCCAAGTTCACCGACCTGCGCGTGACGATCATCTACGGCGGCGTGGGCTACGGAAAACAAGAGGACGACCTCCGGCGCGGGATGGACATCGTCGCCGCGACGCCCGGTCGCCTCCTCGACCATCTCGAGCGCGGCAACCTCTCGCTCGACAAGATCGACATCCTCGTGCTCGACGAGGTGGACCGGATGCTCGACATGGGTTTTCTGCCCGACGTGCGGCGCATCGTGCAGAAATGCCCGAAGACGCGGCAGACGTTGTTTTTCACGGCGACGTTGCCGCCGGAGCTGGAGCAGCTCGCGGGCTGGGCGCTCAACAACCCCGTAAAGGTCGAGATCGGCCGCGTGCGGTCGCCGGCGGAGACGGTGTCGCACGCGTTTTACCCGGTGGTGGCGACGCAGAAGTTCGACCTGTTGCAACTGCTGCTGGAGCGGACGGAGTTCAAGAGCGTGCTGATTTTCACGCGCACGCGCATGGGCGCGGATCGGATTGCGCATCGGCTCCAGACCGGCGGGCACACGGTGGGCGTGATGCATTCGGATCGGAATCAGCGGGAGCGCATCGAGGCGTTGCAGGGTTTCAAGTCCGGCAAATACGAGGTGCTCGTCGCGACGGACATCGCGGCGCGCGGCCTGGACATCGCGGGCGTCTCGCACGTGATTAATTACGACGTGCCGGAAAACGCCGAGGATTACGTGCACCGCATCGGCCGCACGGGCCGCGCGAACAACACCGGCGACGCGTTCACGCTCGTGACCGAGGAGGATGTGCGCGACGCGCGCAGCATCGAGCGCTACATGGGCGTCGGCGTGGAGCGGAAGAAGCTCGAGGGTTTCCCGTATATTTACTCGGCGCTGTTCGACGAGAAGGCGCTGGCGGAAGTGACGGCGGCGGCGGTGAAGCCGGTGAGCCGGCTGCATCGCGGCGTGCGGCGCTAACTGCGCCTGCGGCGCAAATCACAAACGCCAAAGGGCCAAACGCCAAAGCGGAACGCGCGGGGCCGCACTCGGACGCGCGATTCCTCCTTGGCGTTTTGTTTGGGACCTCGCGCTGTGGCGCGCGGGCTTTGCCGCCGCGGCTATTCGTCGCCGTTGACGAGTTTGTAAGTCAGGCCCGCGGCGAGGCCGCCGCCGAGGTTGCCGACGAGGAAGATCCAGAGGTTGCCCCAGGTTTGGAGCCCCATGAGCGTCACGCCGACGGCCACGGCGGGGTTGAAGGCGCCGCCGGAGACGCTGCCGACCGCGCACGCGCCGGTCGTCACGGTGAGGCCGATGGCGAGGCCGTAGAAGGAGTTGCCGGCGGTGCCCTTGGCGGTGGCGACGTTGAGCACGACCCAGGCGAGCGCGAACGTGAAGAGAAACTCCGCGAGCAGCGCGGCTTTCCAGCCGATGGCGAGCGGGGTGACGGGGACGTCGTGGGGCTTGAAGAAGTGGACGGCCCAGGCGGCGATGGCGGCGCCGGCGAGTTGGGCGAGCCAGTAGGGGATGAGGTCGGCGGCGGAGAGTTTGCCGCGGATGAAGGCGGCGAGGGAGACGGCGGGGTTGTAGTGGGCGCCGGAGACGTGGCCGCCGGCGTAAATCATCACCATGAGCGCGGCGCCGATGGCCAGCGGGGTGAGGGTGCCGGCGCCGGGCGGGACGACGGTGTTACCGATGGTGAACACGAGGAAAAACGTGCCGATGGTCTCGACGAGGTATTTTTTCATAAGCGGGGAAACGCGACAGGAGGGTGGGGGAGTGGCGGGGCGCGACGAACGCAACCGGGCCGCGCGGGAAATACAACGTGATTTCGCGTAGGCTGTGTCATCGCGTGGCGACCACACCACCAGCCTGATGATTCCCGCGGCGCGGGTGATTCGCGGGCTGCGGCGCGCGGGAAAATCCGCGGAAAATTCGGAAGTTGAAAGTCGCCGGGGCCGCGCGAGCCTGCGCGTTCGCATGACTCTCGACCTTCCGCCGGGCGATTTCGCCGGCTACATTTTTGACCTCGATGGGACGCTCGTGGACACGATGCCGCTCCACTTCCGCGCGTGGGATGCCGCCATGCGCGCCGTGGGGATGCCGGGCGCGCTGGACGAGGAGTTGTTCTACTCGCTCGGGGGCGTGCCCACGCTGGAGGTCGCGGCGATTTTCGCGCGGCACTACGGGCTGAGCGTCGACTCGGAGGCGGTGTTTCACCACAAGGAGGCGCTGTTTCAGGCGAGCCAACACGAGGCCCCGCTTATCGCGCCGGTGGTCGCGTTTGCGCGGCGCGTGGCGGCGACGCATCCGGTGAGCGTCGCCTCGGGCGGGCCGCGCGAGATCGTGCGCGGGATGCTGCGGCTCACGGGGCTGGCGGGGATTTTTCCGGTGGCGCGCGTCGTCACGCCGGAGGATGTCGTGCGCGGGAAGCCGGCGCCGGATCTGTTTTTGCTGGCGGCGGAGCGGATGGGCGTCGCGCCGGGGCGGTGCCTGGTGTTTGAGGATGCGGAGCCGGGGTTGCGCGCGGCGGCGGCGGCGGGGATGGCGTGCGTCCATGTGCGGAGCCGGGTCGCGCGCGCCGAGGCGCGCGGGTAGCGCGGCGGTAACGCGGCGGGGTCGCGGGCGTCATCCGGCGCGGCGGGCATTTACGTTTCGTTCGTAAAACCCGTGCTCGACTCTCCCCGGCTTTCGGCCAGCTTCCCGACCCAACCCACACCCCCGCCGGCGCTGCGAATTCGCCGCGGATTTTTCAACTACACGCCCCGATGAAAACGCGTCTCCTGCCCCTGTTCCTGACCGGCCTCGCCGCCGCCGTGTTGCCGCTCCGCGCCGCCGAGTTCAACCAGCGCCTGATCAATCTCTCCACGCGCACGCAAGTCGGCACCGGCGCCAACGTCGCCGTGGTCGGCTTCGTGATCAGCGCGGGCTCCTCGAAAAACGTCCTCATCCGCGCCGTCGGCCCGGGGCTCGGGGCGTTCGGCGTCGCCGGCACGATCAGCGATCCGAAGATCGATATTTTCGACGCCGCCGGGAAAATCATCCTCTCTAACGACAACTGGGCGACGACCACCGTCGGCGGCGCGACGACGTTCGGCTCGGTCGGGGCGTTTGGGCTCACGACGGGCAGCCGCGATGCGGCGCTCCTCGCGGCGCTCACACCGGGCGCCTACACGGCGCAGGTGAGCGGCGTCGGCACGGCGACGGGCATCGCGCTCGTGGAAGTTTACGATGTCACGGGCGCGGCGCGCCTGATGAATCTCTCGACGCGTGCGCAGATCGGCACGGGCGCGGGCGTGATGCTCTCGGGTCTCGTGATCGCGCCGGGCGATGGTCGCCGGCAAATCCTCGTGCGCGCGGCGGGCCCGGCGCTCACGGCGTTTGGGGTGCCCGGCGCGCTCGGCGATCCGGCCATCGCGGTCATTGACGGCAGCAACACCCAGATCGCGTCCAACGACAACTGGAGCGCCGCCGGGGCCAGCGCCTCCTCGCTCACCGCGGCGTTTACGAAGTCGGGGGCGTTTCCCTTCGCGGCCGGCTCGAAGGATGCCGCCATCATCACCGACCTCGCGCCCGGCACCTACACGATTCAGGTGAGCGGCGTCGCCAACGCCACCGGCGTCGCCCTGGTGGAGGTTTACGACATCACGCCGGAGGAATTCTCGACGGTCACGGTGACCGCGACGAATTCCGCGACCGATACGAAGGGCGCGGCGCCGGGCGTTTACACGTTTAGCCGCACGGGGCCGACGACCGCACCGCTCACGGTTTATTACAACTTGGACGGCACCGCGACCTCCGGCGCCGACTACACGGCGTTGCCCGGCAGCGTCGTGATCCCCGCCGGCCAGAGCAGCGTGAGCATCAACCTCACGCCCTCGACCACCACGGTCGATGCCATCAGCCGCACCGCCACGCTCTCCCTTGCGACCGGCAGC
>JBEANZ010000444.1:0-3024 GCA_041165185.1 Verrucomicrobiota bacterium
GGCGACGTGCAGGTTGGCGAGCCCCCGGGCGCGGGTGGTGATCATGCGCGCACGCTGGCGCGCCGCGCGCGGCGGGGCAATGCCGGCGTGCGCGGCGGCGCGAATCCGGGCGTAGCAGGAAAAATATCGGCGCCCGCGTGGCATGACTCCGCGCGGCATGGGCGTCCCGCCCATGTCTGCGACGCAGAGCGTCGCCCACGGGTCGGGAGACCCGCGCCACTCACGACCCGCTGAAATTGCGCTTTCCGCCGAAGCCGGTTCCCCCATCGTGCCCGCGTGGAGTCCGCCCCCAATTACGCCGAACCCGAATTCGTCCGCCTCCAGCGTCCGCTCGAAATCTTCCGCCTCCGCGGCACCAAGGTCCCGCTGCACCCGCGCGAACGCTGGCTCGTCGGCCTCGTCACCGCCCATCTCGTGCTGCTCCCGTGGGCGATCGGCGGGCGGCCGCTCTGGACGCAATTCGCCAGCCTCGCGTTCGCGCTCGTCGGGTTCATCGCCGCGCTGATCCCGCGCGATTACGCGGCGGAACTCGCCGAAAACGGCGTGCCCTTCCGCCTCGTGATGTGGCCCAAGCTCGTGCGTTTCCCCCTCTTCTGGATCGGGCTCGCGTTCGTCGCCTACGTCGCCGCGCAAGGCCTCAACCCCGCCTGGGAATTTCAGGAAGACAGCAGTTCGTGGTGGACGACCAAGGTGCCCTTCCACGCCTGGCTGCCCAGCGGCGTGCGCGCTCCTCTGGAGCGCGGCGGCGCGTGGCGCGGCCTCCTCGTTTACGCCTCCATCTGGCTCACGCTCTCGACGCTCTGGGTCGGCTTCACGCGGCGGCGCGCGCTGCAATTCCTCCTCACCGCCATCGCCGTCAACGGCTTCGTCCTCGCCGTCGTCGGCATCGTGCAAAAGGTGAAGCCGAACGGCCTCCTCCTCTGGTTCTACAAGTCCCCCAACGACGCGTTTTTCTCGTCCTTCATCTACAAGAACCACGCCGGCGCCTTTCTCAATCTCACCCTCGTCATCGCCTGCGCGCTCGGCGGCTGGCACTACCTGCGCAGCCTACGCCGCCTCGACAAATCCAGCCCCGCCGGGCTCTTCGTTTTTCTCGCGACGGCGATTTCCATCGCCGTTCTCGTTAGTTTTTCCCGCGGGGCGACGCTCGTGATGCTCGTGTTTCTCCTCGCCGCGATCGCCGGCTTTGTCCGCGAGCAGATCCGCACGCCTGACATGCTGCGGCGCAATATCGTCCTCGGCGCCCTTCTTCTCCTGTTCGGCTACTTCATGAAGAACGGCTACGACGCCCTCCAATCCCACGAGGCCGAGGCGTGGCGCCGCATCCACCAAGTCGCCGACGGCTCCGACCGCTCCCTCGCCGAACGCCGCCTCGTCACCCTCGCCTCGCTCGACATGCTCCAGGACACGTGGCCGCGCGGCGTCGGCACCGGCGCCTGGTCGCTGCGCTTCCTCGCCTACCAGAAAAACTACCCCGAAATCCTCGTCGACGCGGACGACCACGGAAAACAGGTCTTCTGGCCGCACGCCCACAACGACATCCTCCAATTCCCCATCGAGCTCGGCCTCGCCGGCACGGGCCTGCTCCTGCTCGGCGCCGCCTGGATTGGGGTGCGGCTGGTGCGGCTGTATTTCTGGCAAAACCCGCTCAGCCTCACGCTCGTCCTTGGTCTGGTCGGCACGCTGGTGCACGCGTGGTTCGACTTCGTGTTTCAACTCTCCTCCGTCCTCCTCCTCTTCAGCTTGCTCCTTCTCGCTGCGCTGCAATGGGCCCAAATGGAAGCCTCCGGCCAACGCGCCTGAGCGGAAACTCTTCCCCCAACCGTGGCTGAACGCGAATCGACGCGACCAAAAAATCGACGCCCATATCGCCCAAGTCACCGGCGCCAGCACGACCTCCGGTGTCGCCCGCGTGGCGATCCGCGAAGACCCGCAATTGAAGTAGGGCAGGGTCTCTGACCCGCCCCCATGGACGGCGGCACCCCGGCGCCGCGCCCGACTCCGACCGCGCCCCGCCGGTCCAATTGCACCCACTTCCGAAATTCCAGATTTCAGACGCCGCCCTGCGGGTCCGGCCGCTTCCGTCTCTGCAATCCCAGATTTCAGACGCCCGATGCCCGATTTCAAGATTCCCATCTACGCCCGCCGCGCTCCGAGCTCCGCCGGCCCCCGCCCACCGCGCCTCCGCGCCCCCCCGCACCTCACCCATCCAGCGGACTCCGCACCCCGAGCCCCGGCTTCTGCATCAGATGTGTGTAGATCTGCGTCGCCATAGCCGCGTGGCGCAGCCTTTACGCGGTTTCCACGCTCTCATGGCCGAGCAACTCCTGGAGCGTGCGGATGTCCGTCCCGCCCTCCAGCAAGTGCGTCGCAAACGACGGAGCGCGCAGCGCGGAGATGGTCAGCCCGCGGTTTGCGTCAAGGGCTGGCCCCGGAGCGAAGCGCAGGGGTGGCCGCAGGCCACAATGCCGCAGCACCTGCGGCGTCACGCGCCGCGTGTGCGCAGCTTTTACGCGGTCGAGCCCCGCCCGCGCCGCCGCGCTCTTCAGGATGCGCTGAAACGTCGTGTCGATCACGTGATGCCGCCGCCGCACCTTCGTCACCGGATCCACGCTCGCTTCCCGTGAAGGAAACACCCACTGCCCGCGTAAAAGGCTTCGCCTCACGCGGCCCAAAACGGACCCGGTGGTCAACCGGCCGTATCACCTGACTTTGACTGGTTCTTGCGCGCTGGGTTACCGGCGAAAAAGTGCCGGCATTGTTTCTGGAGATGCCTCCGCCCCGCCCCGCTTTTCAAAAATTCCTCCCGCCCCAATGCATCCCGAGGGGCGACATAGGCCTCGTAGTAGATCAGTCGCCATGGCCCTCGATACGATGTCGCAAGGGACATCCCGGTTTGATGCTCCTTGAGTCGCCGCCGAAGATCGCCGGTTTCCCCAATGTAGAGCCCGTGATCCGATTCGGAATAGAGCACATAGACATAGTGCATGGCCGTCATTGTTCGTTTCGAACCGCGTTGGCGAA
>JBEANZ010000445.1:0-3020 GCA_041165185.1 Verrucomicrobiota bacterium
GTGGCTTGCATCTCCGCGATAATGGCGAGGGCAACTTGCTCGGGTGAGTCGGCCCCGAGATCGAGTCCGACCGGCGCGTGCAGCCGCGCGCGCATGTCAGGCGTGACGGTCAGGCCATCGCGGGTGAGGTCGGCCAGGATACGCTCGGCGCGTTTTTTTGGGCCGAGCAGGCCGAGATAGGCGAGCGGGCGCGGCAGCAACGCGCGCAGGAGCGGCACGTCGTGCACGTAGTGGTGGGTCATCACGACGGCGGCCGTGGCGGCGTCGGGGGCGAGCCGCGCGGCGAGTGCGGCGGCCGGCCCGACGATGATCGCCGCCACCGTCGGAAACCGCGCCGCCGTCGCAAACGCCGCCCGCGGATCGGCGAGGGTGACGTGCCAGCCGAGCTCGTCCGCGAGGCGCGCGAGGGGTTGTGCGTCGTCGCCCGCCCCGAAGATCGCCAGCGCCGGCGGCGGGGGGATCGTGTTGAAAAAAACGCTCTCGTTTTCACCGGGCGCACGGCCGTCGGCCCCCACCCCGCCGGCTCCCCCACCCTCCCCCGCACGCACGCGCACGGTGCCGGGTTCGTCCGGCGCAAGCCGCGTCCCCAGTCGCGCCGGATCGGCGGCGGCGTGGACGATGGCCAGCGCGGTGGCGCGGCGCGCGGCGAAGTTCTCCGCGAGCGCGAGCGCCCACGCCGGCCGCGCCGGCAATCGCTCCACGAGCACGCGCACGATGCCGTGGCAGCCGAGGCCGACGCCCCAGACGAGGTCGTTTTCCGCGGTCGTGTCGTAGAGGGCCGTCTCCGCGCGGCCCGTGGCGCGCACGCGCTCCGCCCGCGCGATCACATCCTCCTCCAGGCAGCCGCCGCTGATGGAGCCGAGACGCGGGCCGGCGTCCGGGATGAGCAAGCGCGCGCCGGCGCGCCGGTAGGACGAGCCCTCGGCCGCGACGAGCGTCGCCAACACCGCCGGTCCGGCGTCCGGGGCGAGCAGGGCGCGCACGATGGCGGCGAGTTCTTTCATCGGGCGGGAAACAGGCGGCGGGCAGGGGCGTTGGCAAGCGCGGGAGCGGGCGTTCAATTTTTCTTGCGGGTATGACACAACCCGCACCTTGTCCTCGCCAAGCAAACGCGGTTCCGCCGCCTTGGCCCACACAACCACACAACCCAACTGATAACACCATGAACATCCGCACGCGGAAGTTTGCGGCCACGCTGTGCCTGACCGCCGGCGTCGCCTTGTCCACCTCGGCCGTCTTCGCTCAGACGCGGCCCGCCAACACCCCCAAGGAGGAGCCCATCGCGATGGAGAAATTCACCGTCACGGGCTCCCTCATCCCGGCCGCCGCCGGGTCCGGCTCCGTGCCGGTGACCGTCATCGGCACCCCCGAGATCGAGAAATCCGGCATCACCACCGACATCCTCGACGTCATCCGCAACAGCATGCCGTCCTTCTACGGTGGCAACAACGCCGGCTCCGAGGTCGCCAACACGAACTCCGGCAACACCAATGGCGGCTCCGCCATCGCCCTGCGCAACCGCTCCACCCTCGTCCTCATCAACGGTCGCCGCGCCGCGACCTCCCCGGTCGTCGCCTCCGGCGGCGGCTCGTTCGTCGACGTGAGCACGATCCCGTTTGCCGCCATCGAGCGCGTCGAGGTCCTCACCGACGGTGCCTCCGCCACCTACGGCTCCGACGCCGTCTCGGGCGTGGTGAACATCATCCTCAAGAAAAACTACAACGGCGTGGAGACCGGTGGTTCCTACAGTTTCAGCTCGAACCAGGGCCACTGGGCCAACCGCTCCTACCACATGGTCGGCGGCGCGAACTTCGACAAGACCAGCGTCCTCTTCACCACCGAGTGGAAGCTCAGCGACCCCCTCATCCAATACGAGCGCCCCTATTCGGTCGGCCAGTTCCGCACCGCTTCCTACGCGGGCATGGTGAGCATCGGCGCCGACTTCTACTACCTCAATCCCAGCCTAAACGCCCCGCCCCGCAATCTCGACCTCACGGGCGCCCAGCTCGCCGCGGCCGGCACCTACCGCGGCCCGATGGATCAGAACGCCGCGCTGCTCTTCTTCGACCTCTCGGCCAAGCCCACCCTACTCGCCGCCGCCGAACGCCGCAGCTTCACGACTGCCATCGAGCACCGCTTGACCCCCAGCACGACCCTCTTCGCCGATCTCATCTACTCGCTCAACGAAACCGAGACCGTGCTCAACGCCCAGCCTGTCACCGGCACCGTCGCCGCCGACAACCCGAACAACCCGTTCAACGTCGCCGTGACCGCGCGCAACCGCTTCATCAACTTCCCCCGCATCTACCGCAACGAGACCACCAATTTCCACGGCGTCCTCGGCGTGAAGGGCGACCTCGGCAACGGCTGGAGCTACGAGGCCGGCGCGAATTTCAACAAGTCCATCCACCACTTCCGCAACCTGAATCTCATCGACGGCATCGCCTACACGGCCGCCGTGAACAACCTCACCTACAATCCGTTCGCGCGCGTGCAGACGCCGGGCGTCATCGAGGGTATGCTCGGCACCCAGGTCCGCGATTTCTACAGCACCCTCCGCCAGCTCGATGCCAAGCTCGCCGGCCCCGCGTTTCGCGTCCCCGCCGGTGACGTCAAGGTCGGCCTCGGCGCCAGCTACGTTTGGGAAGTCCTCGACTTCGTGAACGACCGCAACGACCAGACCGGCAACTGGCTGCAAGCCACCCCGCGCCAACCCTTCCACGCCCGCCTGAACGTCGACAGCTACTTCGCCGAGGCGCTCATCCCGCTCGTCAGCGAAAAGAACTCCGTGCCCGGCATCCGCACCCTCGAACTCACGATCGCCGGCCGCTACGACAAATACTCCAACACCGAGGATCCCACCGTGCCGAAGTATGCGCTACGCTACCTGCCGTTTAATGACGAACTCATGTTCCGCGGCACCTACTCCGAGTCGTTCAGCTCGCCCACGCTGTATGATCTGTATGGCCCGCTCTCCGTCGGCTTCACCTCCTCGATCAGCATCAACCGCTACAACAGCA
>JBEANZ010000446.1:0-19993 GCA_041165185.1 Verrucomicrobiota bacterium
GCGGTGAACTTCGCGTTGGGAGGCGGGAACATGCGTTCCCTGCTTCTTGGTTCAAGACTTTTCTCAACGAACTTCGTAATGTATTGTAAATAGTTGGTAGAAAATTATTTATATAGTAACAATTTCTTGGTTCATATGAAATCCACGCATCAAAAATTCCAATTCATCGAAAGTCATGCCCCGATCCGGGAGGTCTTTGTATTCAATTAAACATTACATTACGTGCTAGCACAGCGCTTTCACCTGCTGCATCGAGTTAGGGCCGCTTGGTCGCAGGATAGGACGCGTGTGCAGATGATGACGGATATTGATGCTTGGGTGAACTGGTTAGAAGCAGCACACGTTAGGCGCTAACAGGTTCACGACGGCCAAACCTCCCTCTTCGCGGATTTTGCCAATCCAGTTATGCTCGCTTTGAAGAGTCGTTGCGGCAAATCGTTACAACGCCTGTCAGCAGGGACCCCGTGCTCTTCACCACCGCCATCGACGCCATCAACAATCTGGTCGCCGCTCAGGCCGCCCACCGGCTCAAGGCCGAACTCAACCGTTATCTGGCTCCGGCGACCCTGATCTTGGACGAGATTGGGTATCTCCCGCTCGACAAGATCGGCGCCGATCTGCTCTTCCAGATCATCAGCCAGCGCTACGAGCGCGGCGCGATCATCCTCACCACCAACAAGGCGTTCAAGCAATGGCCGTCGATCTTCAACAACGCCGCCGGCATCACCTCCGCGATTTTGGACCGCCTGCTGCACCAGGCCGAGACCGTAGTCATCCACGGCAAATCCTACCGCATGAAGGCTCAGATCGAGCCGCCCAACTTAACCTCACATTCCTGCTCATCCCTGCTGTCCGGCCGGCGCTTCCTCGGAAGTGTCGGTCGCTCCGCTTTATCCCTCCGCTTCGACCGCGGTTTTCAAATCGGTGCGTTACCGTGACGTTCACGCCGCTGCTCGTAGGTTTTCATCCACCCAGTTTACACCACGCTGCACGAAAGTGAGATGCGCCCCGCGTGGCCGCCCGTTCCGCGTGATCGTTGCCCGGACGCTTACGATAGATCACAATCTTACGATAGCGACCATGGGCTTTGAGGCGTTTGCGGGAGCGGTGGCCCAGCGCGGTGTGTTTCGCGGATTCCCGGGGATGCGGGGCGATCCGCGCGGTTAGGTGACGTTTTATCTCCGCCGCCCTCCGCTCTCCTCCCAGCGCTCACCGCGGCGCATTTCGCCCGAGCGCCGCGAACCGCACCGCCGCCGACACGTTCGCCCCCACCGCGATTAGCCCGATTGCGATCACCACGGGCCAACCAGTCACCGCACTCGCCGGCTCCCACCAGCGTTGCGACAGCGGCGCCAGCCCCGCCCCCGCGATGAGCACCGCCAGCCGGTCCGAGCGTTTCATCCACCCGCGCGGCGGCGTGAGCGCGAGCGCCTCCGCCTTCGCCGTCGAATAGGTCACCAGCAGCGAGCCAAACAACGCCGCCAACACCCCGAGCTGGATCGCCGTCTGTCCGCGATAGAACCCGAGCACGCCCGCGAAAAAGAAAAACTCCGCATACCGGTCCAGCACCGAGTCCAGCAACGCGCCCCGCGGCGTCGCGCGGCCCGTCGCCCGCGCCACCGCCCCGTCCAGCACGTCGAGCAGCGCGCTCGCAAAAAGCCCCCACGCCGCGAATCCCCACCGCCCGCCCGCCGCCGCCACGCCCGCCGCCGCCGCCGGCGCCAGCGAGGCCCACGTCAACGTCGCCGGCGCCACTCCTGCGCACACGCACCCACGCACCGCCGGCTGCAACAGCCAGTAGCCCGCGTGCATCACGCCCACGCCCAGCACCACCGTCCCACCCTGCTGCTCCGCCCGCGCAAATTTCCGCGCCCGCCCGAAAATCGCATACGCCAGCCCGCCCCCGAGGCACCCGCCGCCCAGCGCCAGCGCCGCCACGAAATCGGCCGTCTCGTTCATGCGCCCCGCCGCCTCGCGTTGACGCCTGCGCATCGCGTGGCCGCCAGCCCGCCTCCGCCCGCCGTCACTTTGCCCGGCTGATCAAATCGTTGCATGTGCTCGCGACGAAAACGCCCGCCCCGCGCCGACGCAATCCCCGCCGCGCTACTTCGCCAGCGCCGCGTCGCGGATCGCGCGGATCACCACCGGGTCCTGCACGATGCCGAGCACGCCGTTGACGACGAATTGGATGCCGATGCACAGGATGAGAAACCCCATCAACTTCGAGAGCGCGCTCATGCCGTTCACCCCGATCACGAGCACCACGCGCTCCGCCAGCCGCAGCGTCGCATACGAAATCGCCGCCACGATCCCGATGCCGATCGCGATGGCCACGTAGTCGAGCCAGTGCGTGGCCAGCGACGTAAACCCGATCGTCGCCGCGATTGATCCCGGCCCGCTCAGGATCGGCATCGCCAGCGGGGAAAACGACACGTCGCGCTTCGCCCGCGCCTCGCGGTGCGCCGGATCGTCCGCGCCGACCTCGCGGCCGGGGCCGAGCAACATCGTCGAGCCGATGCCCGCCACCAACAACCCGCCCGCGATGCGCAGTCCCGGGATCGAGATCCCGAAAAACTTCATGATAAACGTCCCCCCGATCAGGAAGCTCACGAGAATCACCGCGACGAAGCAGCACGCGCGCCGCAGTTGCGCGAGCCGCCGCTCGCGCGTGTCGCCCTCGGTGATCGCGAGAAACGTCGGCGCCGCCGCGAGCGGGTTGATGATCGGCAGCAACGCGATCACGGTGCCGAGGATAAGCTGCCAGAAGTGGCTCGCGTTGGGCATGGCCGAAACTCGCGCGCGCCGCGCGCAAACTCAAGCGCGCGGGATTTTGGTTTTCACCGCCGCGCTCCGCCGCTTCGCTCCGCGTTCCTCCCGCCCCGCGGCTCCCCGCGCGGGCTCCTCCGCCGCCCCATGAAAAACGCCCTCGTCCTCCGCCTCCTCGGCGCGCTCGCCCTCGCGCGCCTAGCCTCCGCCCAACCGGCCGCGCCGGCCCAACCCGCGCCGTCCGCTTCGCCGCCGCCCCTGCTCCTTCAGTCGCCCACGCTCAGCAAGACGGCCATCGTCTTCGTTTACGGCGGCAGCCTCTGGACCGTCCCGCGCGACGGCGGCGAGGCGCGCCGCCTCGTCGTCGGCGATCCGGGCACGGCCACCGGGCCGATCTTTTCGCCCGACGGATCGCTCGTCGCCTTCACCGGCAACTTCGACACCAACCCCGATGTTTACGTCGTCCCCGCCGCCGGCGGCGAACCGCGCCGGCTCACCACGCACCCCGCCAACGACATCGCGCTCGGCTGGTCGCCCGACGGCAAACGCATCCTCTTCCGCTCTTCGCGCGAAACGTTTTCGCGTTTCGAAAAACTTTTCACCGTCTCCGTTGACGGTGGGTTTCCCACCGAGCTGCCGCTGCCGATGGGCGTGCAGGGCGCGTTTTCCCCCGACGAAAAACAACTCGCCTACGTCCCGCGCTGGAACCGCCGCGACACCGTCGCGATCAAAAACTACCGCGGCGGCCTGACCTCGCCCATCTGGATCGCCGCGCTTGCCGACTCCAGCATCACGCCCATCCCGCGCGACAACTCCAACGACTACAACCCGCTCTGGGTCGGCGAAAAAATCTACTTCCTCTCCGACCGCGCGGGCGCGACCACGCTCTTCAGCTACGATCTGAAATCCCGCGCCGTCACCCAGCTCCTCAAGAACGACGGCTTCGATCTGAAGTCCGCCGGCGCCGGCCCCGGCGCGATCGTTTACGAGCAGTTCGGCTCGCTGCACCTCTTCGATCTCGCGACCGGCAAGGAGCGCGCCGTGCCGGTGCGCCTCTCCGCCGACCTCGCGCAGACGCGCCCGCACTTCGAGAAAATCACCTCCCGCCAGCTCACGCAGGCCGCCATCTCGCCGACGGGCGCGCGCGCCGTCTTCGAGACGCACGGCGAGATCGTCACCGTGCCCGCCGAGAAGGGCGACGCCCGCAACCTCACCCGCTCCCCCGCCACCGCCGACCGCGATCCGTCGTGGTCGCCCGACGGCAAGACCATCGCCTACTTCTCCGACGAGTCCGGCGAATACGCGCTCCACCTCCGCGAGCAAAACGGCCTCGGCCCCGTCCGCAAAATCGACCTCGGGCCCGCGCCCTCGTTTTTCTACAACCTGAGCTGGTCGCCCGACAGCAAGCAGATCGCCTACACCGACAAACGCGGCGCCTTCTGGCGCCTCGATCTCGCCGCCGGCGCGCCCGTGAAATTCGACACCGATCTCCAGGCCCGCGGCACCGGCCTCGCGTGGTCGCCCGACAGCAAGTGGCTCGCCTACACCAAGCAGCTCCCGAACAACCACCGCGCCGTCTTCGTCTTCTCGGTCGCCGACGCGAAGGTCACGCAATTCACCGACGGGATGAGCGACGCCCGCTCGCCCGACTGGGACCGCAGCGGCAAATACCTCTACTTCACCGCGAGCACCGACCTCGGCCTCAGCTCCGTCGGCTTCAACATGAGCTCCAACGCGCACCCCGTGACGCGCGCCGTTTACCTCGCCGTCCTCGCCAAGGATCTCCCGTCGCCGCTCGCGCCCGAAAGCGACGAGGAAAAAGACGACGCCAAGGACAAGGACGCGAAGGACAAAAAACCCGACTCCGATCCGAAGATCGCCGACGCGGAAAAAGAAAAGCCCGCCGAGCCCGCCGAAAAATCCGAGGCCAAATCGGAGACGAAGCCCGACGCCAAAGCCGCGGCGAAATCGACCGCCGACGCCGCGAAGGAAAAGGACAAAAAGGACAAGGCCGTGAAAGTCGTCATCGACTTCGACGGCCTGAGCCAGCGCATCCTCGCGTTGCCGTTGCCGGAACGAAACTACCGCTCCCTCGACGCCGGCAAGGAAGGGATCATTTACCTCATGGAAGGCGCGCTGGTCGCGGGCGCCGGCGGCGAGCGCACCGTGCTCCAGCGCTTCGACCTGAAAACGCGCAAGACGGAAAAAATCCTCGATGCCGTGGACGAGTTTCACCTCGCCGCGAAAGGCGAGAAGATGCTCTGGCGCGCCGGCACGGGCTGGTTCATCGGCGGCGCGGACAAGGCGCCCAAGCCCGGCGAGGGCGCGCTCAAGCTCGACGCGTTCGAAGTGTGGGTCGAGCCGCGCGCCGAGTGGCGGCAGATGTTCAACGAAGTGTGGCGCATCGAGCGCGACTTTTTCTACGACGCCGGTTTCCACGGCATCGATCTCGCGCAGGCCGCGCGCATCTACGCGCCGTTCCTCGACGGCCTCGCGAGCCGCGCCGATCTGAACTACCTCTTCGTCGAGATGCTCGGCCAGCTCAGCGTGCAGCATATGTATGTCTCCGGCGGCGCGCGGCCCGAGATGAAGGAGATCAAGGTCGGCCTCCTCGGCGCCGACTACAAGATCGCCGGCGACCGCTACCAGTTCGCGCGCGTGTTTGACGGCGAAAATTGGAATCCCTCCGCGAAGGCCCCGCTCACGCAGCCCGGCTTCAACGTGAAGCCCGGCGAGTTTCTCCTCTCCGTCAACGGCCGCGACCTCCGCGCGAGCGACGAAATCTTCGGCCACTTCGCGGGCACCGCCGCGAAGCAAACCGTGCTGCGCGTCGGCCCCAACGCCGACGGCACCGGCGCGCGCGAGGTCACGGTGGTGCCCGTCGCGAGTGAATCCTCGCTGCGCAACCTCGCTTGGATCGAAGGCAACCGGCGCAAGGTCGACGAACTCAGCGGCGGCAAGCTCGCCTACGTTTACGTGCCCGACACCGCCACGCCGGGCTTCACGAGTTTCAACCGCTACTTCTTCGCGCAGGTCGGCAAACAGGGCGCCGTGATCGACGAGCGCTTCAACGGCGGCGGCCAGCTCGCCGACTACATCGTCGACTACCTAAACCGCCCGCTGCGCACGCGCATCGTCACGCGCGAAGGCGCCGTCAGCGATTCGCCCGGCGCCGCGATCTTCGGGCCAAAGGCGATGATCATAAATGAATTTGCCGGCTCGGGCGGCGACGCGTTGCCGTGGTATTTTCGGAAGGCGGGCACCGGCACGCTTGTCGGCACGCGCACGTGGGGCGGCCTCGTCGGCATCGGCGGCTACCCGACGTTGATCGACGGCGGCACGGTGACGGCCCCGCGCATGGCGCTCTACGATCTCAACGGCAAGTGGGAGGTCGAAAACGTCGGCATCGCCCCCGACGTCGAGATCGAGCACGACCCGAAACTCGTCCGCCAAGGCCGCGATCCGCAGCTGGAGAAAGCCGTCGAGATCGTGCTGGCCGAGCTGAAGAAAAACCCGCCGAAGGATTACCCAATCCCGTCCTACCCGAAATACCCGCCACGCTGGCCGAAGCAGTAGTGGGGGAGGGTCTCCGACCCGCCCTCCGTGCGCAGACGCAGGGCGTCAGAAGGGCGAGTCACGTCATTGAAGTTTCCAACAAGTTCGGAAATCCGAAATCAGTCCGTTTTGAAATTCCAAGATTTCAGATGACCGATGACCGATTTCACGATTTCCGAAATTGTGCGGGCGCGGTTGGCGTGGCCGCAAAAGGGCGGGTCAGAGACACTGCCCTACTTCCTACCAGACGTCGACCGGCCCCTTCGGCACGGGGATCGATTCGCGCGCAAACACGCCCTCGTCGCCCGGTTCGCGCATGAACGACGCCACCATCGGCGCCGGCGCGAACTTCGCCAGCAGCTCTCCGCGCTCATCGCAAAATTGCGCGCGCCACGCGACATACTCCGTCAGCGCCGCGTCGAAATCCGCGCGCGTCCGGATCGAAATGATCCGCTGCTTAAACGGCTTCGACGGCCCGAACCGCTTCGCATACCACGGCGCCACCTTGCGGAAAAGCCGCGCGCCGTGGTCCTCACCGTAGAACTCCACGTTGCGCTCGAAATGCCGCCGCAGCACGCGCACGCGCTCCGCGAAATCCGGCTCCGGATCGAGTGCGCCGGTGCGGAGAAATTTTTCCGTGCGCCGGAAAATCCACGGATCGTAAAACGCCCCGCGCCCGATGCTCACGCCTGCGCAGCCCGTCTCCGCGATCATGTGCCGCGCGGCCTCGGGGGTCGTCACATCGCCGTTGCCGATCACGGGGATGTTTTTCACGGCCTGCACGACGGCACGGATGCCGGCGAGGTTGACGCCACCGGAAAACCCCTGCGCGCGCGTGCGCCCATGCACGAAAATCGCGGCGACGCCCACGTCCTCCAGCACGCGCGCGAGGTCGGGCGCGGTGAGGTTGTCGTCGTCCCAGCCGAGGCGCATCTTGGCGGTCACGGGGATTTTCACGGCGGCGATCATGCCGCGCACGAGGGCGGCGGTTTTGTCGAGTTCGGTCATCATCGCGGAGCCGCCGCCGATCTTCGTCACCTTTTTCACGGGACAACCCATGTTGATGTCGACGCCCTGCGCGCCGAGCGCCTCGCAGGCGACCGCGGCGTCGCGCATCTCCTCGGGCACGCTGCCGAAGAGCTGAATCGCCATCGGCCGATCCTCGGGGGAGGAGGCGACGAGTTTCAGGGCGGTGGGATTTTTTTCGAGGAGCGAGCGCGCGTTGACGAGATCGGTGGTCACCCAGCCGAGCCCGCCGAGTTCGCGCAGCGTGAGCCGCATGGGCAGGTTGGTGTAGCCCGCGAGTGGCGAGAGAAAGAGGTTGGACGAAAGCTCGTGCGGGCCGAGGCGCATGGTTCGCGCCTACCCGGCGAACGGCGCGAGGAGCGGAATGCGTTCGCGACCGTGGCGGCGGTAGATCGTGAAATCGGAATCAAGGGTGATGACCCGGCAGTCGCGGTGCAGCTCGGAAAGTCGCACGAGGCAGGCGTCGGCGAGATCGATGCGCGGCTCGTATTTGGCGAGGAGCCGGCGAATGGACGCGGCCTCGGAGGGGAATACCGGCTCAACGAGCAGGTCCTGTCGTTCGATCATTTCCAGCAGGCTGTCGCGTGCGCGCGTGAGGTCGCGCAGCAAGTGCGCGGTCTCGGCGATCACGGCGTCGCAGGTGTAAAGCGGCGGGGTCAGCAGGCCGAAGACCTCGCGACTCCAATCGTGATGTCGATCGCGTGCGTCAAAATACGCGATCAAGGGCCCTGCGTCGGCTAGCCATTTAATCACGGCCAAGATTCGCGAGGTATTTCTTGTTGGTCGACAGGTCGCCGAGCCCGCTGTCAACGCATCCGGCGGCGCGATGGTATATCTCCCCGAAGGTCTTGACGCCCGGAGTGCGCGCCGCTCGCAGCGCCGCGAGCGTGCCGCTGTCCGTGCCGCGCGCTTTCGCGGAGCGGCGCGGGCGGGCCGAATCGCGCCGCGGTAGGCTCAGGGTGGTGCTCATGGGCGCGGAACGTGGCTTCGGCCGCAGGGAAGTCAACGCACCGGGAGGGCGTCTACAGCCGCTTTCATCCGGCGCAGCGCCTCGGTGAGCGTGGCGCGCGTGCAGCCGAAGTTGAGGCGCACGTGGCTGCCGCGTTTCGCGCCGAAGGGAGCGCACTCGCTCAGGCCGACGCCGTGGTTTTCGAAATGCGCGATCGGGTCGGCGAGGGCGAGGGACTCGACGTTGAGCCACGCGAGATATGTCGCCTCGATGGGGGCGTCGAGGCGGACGCCGGGGAGTTCGCGGGCGACGAAATCGATGATGAAGTCGCGGTTGCCGCGGAGGTAGGCGAGGAGTTGTTGGCGCCACGGTTCGGCGTCGCGGTAGGCGGCCTCACAGGCGACATAGCCGAGGTTGTTGACCTCGGCGACGACGCCGGCGGTTGCGCGGACGAAACGCGTGCGCAGCGCGGCGTCGGAGATGATCGCGAAGGAGGTGCCGAGGCCGGGGATGTTGTAGGTCTTGCTGGGCGCCATGAGCGTGATGGTGCGCGCGGCGATTTCCGGCGAGAGCGTGGCGGTGGCGATGTGCCGGAGCGCGGGATCGAGGATGAGGTCGCAGTGGATTTCGTCCGAGCAGAGCACGAGGTCGTGGCGCACGCAGAGCTCGGCGAGGCGGACGAGTTCGTCGCGGCGCCAGACGCGGGCGAGGGGATTGTGGGGGTTGCAGAGGTAGAAGAGTTTCGTGCGCGGCGTGATGGCGCGTTCGAGCGCGGGCCAGTCGATGGTCCACGCGCCGTTGCTCAGGACGAAGGGCACCGAGACGGAGGCGCGCGCGGAGTTTTTCGGCGCGCTCATGAACGGCGGGTAAACGGGCGAGAGCGTGAGGACCTCGTCGCCGGGCGCGGCGAAGGCCTGCGCGGTGATGTTGAGGCCGACGACGAGGCCCGGCAGCCACACGAGCCAGGCGGGATCGATTTTCCAGGCGTAGTTGCGCGCGAGGGCGGCGACGACGGCGTCGGTGGTGGCGCGGGTCGGGCGAGCGTAGCCGAAGAGGCCGTGGTCGAGACGGGCGCGCATCGCGTCGAGGATCGCGGGGGCGCAGGCGAAATCCATGTCGGCGACCCACATGGGGAGGATGTCGCGACCGGCGTATTTCTGCCATTTCTGGGAGTCGGTGTCGGCGCGCGGGATGGGGGTGTCGAAGTCGAAGGTCATGCGAAAAGGCGGGCACGCTTGCCGTCGGCGACTGTCGGCGCGACGAAAATTCCCAGGTGCGACGGCACACCTCGCGACGGATTTTCCCGGCGCAGCGGGGCGGAAAACACCAACCCGCGCCGCCGCTGGCACTTAGGCGCGTCGCGGTGGGCGGCACCGCATCTGCAACCATGTTGGCTGCAATTCGGTCCTTCCGAAAAACCATCAACCGCATCGCCCCCACCGGGGCTCTTACCATGAGAATACTCCACTACAACTACCCGCTCCAGCGCAGCTTCGCACCCGTCGCCGGGCGCTTCGTCCGCACGCCGTGGCCCGGCTTCGAAACCGAGATCGATCGGCTGCTTCAGGGCACGCTCGGCGAGTTGGCCGGTCGCGCCGCCACCCGCTCGTTCCCCGTCGATCTCTACGAGGATCGGGACCACTCCTACGTCCGCGCGGAGCTGCCCGGCGTCAGCCGCGACGCCATCGGCGTCGAACTCGGCGACGGTTACCTGACTCTCACGGCCACGCGTAAGACACCCGCGCCCGACGGCCAGCCCGAGGAGTCGATCGCGTTCAATCGCTCCGTGGCGATTCCCGATTCGATCCAGCCCGACAAGGTCGTCGCCGCCTACGAGCACGGCGTCCTTACCGTCACGCTCCCCAAGCGCGAAGACGCGAAACCTCGAAAAATCACCGTCGCCGTGAGCGAGCGCGTCTGACCGCTACGGCGCCTCCCACCGCAACCACACCCACCTCCACTCCACAAAGGAAACCACCATGTCCCTCTTCACCTCCCTCATTCCCCCGTTTGCGCGCGCCACCGAAAGCTGCGCGACCGCCGAGATCGAAGCGACCGTGCGCCCGACGTTCGACGTGACGGAAACCGACGCGGCCTACGCGGTCGTCGTCCAACTCCCCGGCGTCGCCAAGGATGGCCTCGAACTCACCGCCGAGGCCGGCCGTCTCCGGATTCTCGGTCGGCGCGCGTGGCAACCGCCCGCCGGCTGGGCCGCGCTTCGCCGGGAAATCGCCGCCGCGCCGTTCGAGCTCGTGCTCGCGCACGACCAAGCGTCCGACGCGGAGAAAATCCACGCCGAGCTCACCGACGGCGTCCTGCGCCTCACGTTGCCCAAGCCGCCCGCCGCGCGGCCCCGCAAAATCGCGGTGGCTTGACCGACCTCGCGCCCTTGCGCACACGGCGGCCGCCGTGTGCGCCGACCGACCACGCAACCGCCGGGCGCCGCACACGCGCGCCCGGCGTTTTCGTTTTTTCTTCGTGGGAACCGCGCGCTCACGCGCCACGGCCGGCGGGGTCTCCGTCGCCTTCTGGCAGGCCACGCCGCCTTGCGGCGATCCGCGGTGACTCGACTCGGCGCGGCGGTGTTCCCCGGACTCGGTTAACTCCGAGGCTTCAACCTGCGGGCCGAAATCGGCGGGCGGAAAAAATGATTTGAGCCCGGGAATAACCCCGGGCCTAGTCTCTCCCACCTGCGACTCCAGTAGACGGCCCAGTGGTCGGCTGCGGGGGTCGTTCCAACCCAAAATCCATATCGATATGAACAAATCCACCCGTCTGATCATCACCAGCGCCGCGATTGCCGGCCTCTATGCCGGCTCGCTCGCCGCCAAGTCGTTTGCCGCCGACGCCAAGGCCGGCACGGAGGCGAAGGCCAAGGCCGACGCCGCCAAGCACGACTGCAAGGGCAAGAACGCCTGCAAGGGCCAGGGCGGCTGCAAGACCAGCGACGCCGGCTGCAAGGGCAAGAACACCTGCAAGGGCAAGGGCGGCTGCTCCACGGCCATGGCCGACAAGAAGGAAGAAAAGAAGAAGAAGTCCTGATCGCGTTTATTCTGCGACGCGGCCGGCTCACGTCGGCCGCGTTTTTTTTCGCCCATGCCCGCCAATCGCTTCAACGGTTTCACCGACTACGGCATCGGGATCGGCCTGCGCGTGCCGCACTATGCGCACATCCTTGAGCGCAAGCCCGTCGTCGACTGGTTCGAGATCATTTCGGAAAACTTCATGGTGGACGGCGGCCGGCCGCTCCACGTGCTCGACCAAATCCTGGAGCAATACCGCGTCGTCCAGCACGGCGTCTCGATGTATTTCGGCTCGGCCGACAAGCCCGACCGCGCCCACCTGAAAAAGCTCAAGACGCTCGTGCGCCGCACGAAGACCCCGTGGCTCAGCGACCACCTCTGCTGGGGCAGCGTGGACGGCACGTTCACGCACGACCTCCTGCCGATGCCGTATACGTTTTCCGCCGCCCGCCGCACCGCCGAGAAAATCCGCCAGGTGCGCGACTTTCTCGAAGTGCCCATCTGCGTGGAAAACGTCAGCAGCTACGCCGAGTTTCACGTCAGCGAGATGACCGAGTGGGAGTTTCTCTCCGAGGTCGTCGAGCAGGCCGACTGCGGGATGCTCCTCGACGTAAACAACATCTACGTTTCCTCGCAGAACCACGATTTCAACCCCTACGACTACCTGAACAACGTGCCCCATGATCGCGTCGGGCAAATCCACGTCGCCGGCCACACGCGGTTCGAAAAATACATCCTCGATACCCACGACCACGCGGTGCTCGACCCGGTGTGGCAACTCTACGCGCACGCCACGAAACTCGCCGGCGTGACCGCCACGCTTCTCGAATGGGACGACAAGATCCCGTCTTTCGGCGAAGTCCACGACGAGGCGCTGAAGGCGAACCAGTTCATCGCCGGCGCGCGTGCCGCGAAAAAACCAAAACGCCCCGCGCCGCCCGCAACCGCGCCCGCCCGATGAAGCCCGTCGGCCTCAAGTCCGCGCCCCGCCGCGCCCCGCGCCGCCTCCGCACCGACGCCGACCTCCGCGCGCTCCAGCG
Organism: Verrucomicrobiota bacterium; assembly: GCA_041165185.1. Taxonomy (GTDB): domain Bacteria; phylum Verrucomicrobiota; class Verrucomicrobiia; order Opitutales; family Opitutaceae; genus JBEANZ01. The sequence goes on from JBEANZ010000446.1 coordinate 12,360, forward strand.
CCTCATGATTCACGCGCTCGTCCAGCCGCTCACGGCCGACGACAAACTCGCCCCGCGCTTCGTCGACGGCCGCCCCATGGCCGAGGCCGTCGGCGATTTCATCAAGCCGAACGCCCGCCTCACCGCCGTCGAACGCCTCGCGATTTACAGCCGCAGCTACTGGTATCGCCTGATCGAGAGCGTTTACGACGACTCGCCGGGGCTGCGCGCGTTGCTCGGCGAGAAGAAATTCGACGCCCTCGTCCGCGCCTACCTCGCGAAACACCCCTCGCGCTCCTTCACGATGCGCAACCTCTGCGCGCGCCTCCCCGCGTTCATCCGCGCGCACCCGCGCTGGACCGCGCCGGACACCGTGCTCGCCCACGCCATCGCGCGCTTCGAGTGGGCGCAGACGGTCGCCTTCGACGGCGAGGCGCGCCCCGTGGTCACGCCTGACGCCCTCGCCCGCACACCGCCCGCGCGACTCCGCCTCGCCCTCCAACCCTACCTCACGCTCCTCGCGCTCGACTGGCCCGTGGACGACTACGTGATCGCGGTGAAACAACGCGACGCGCTCCGCGGCGAGGCGAGCAACGTCGCCACCGCCGCGCCACGCGCCGCCTCGAAAAAAATCGTCCGCCGCCCGCGCCGCCGCCCGACGTTCGTCGTGGTCCACCGCTACAACCTCCGGCTCTACTACAAGCGCGTGGACGCCGCCGCGATTCGCATTTTGGAAAAACTCGCCGCCGGTCGCCCCCTCACCGCCGCCATCGCCGCCGCCGGCCCGAGTGCGAAGCCCGCGCAAATCCGCGAGTGGTTCGCGACTTGGATGGAGCTCGGGTGGTTCTGCGCGCGGTAGCGCTGGCGCTCCGATGTAGGGCGGGGTCGGCGACCCCGCCTCCGTGCGGGAGCAGCGATTCGAAAACCGCGCTGCGGCGGCGAGGCGGAAACCATCTCGGCGGGGTCGGCGACCCCGCCCTACAACCCGTCCTACAACAAACCCTCGCCGCGCCTACTTCGCGCCCAGCGCATACACGCCGCGCTCGAATGTGTCGTAAACGCCCAATGCCTTCGCGTCCGCGAACGGCCGGAACTGCATCATGATCACGCCCGCCACGCCGCTTGCCGGATCATACCAGAAGTAGGTGTTGCTGATGCCGCCCCAGCTGAGGCTGCCCGCGCGGCGTTTGCCGGCGACGGGGCGCGTCGTAATCAGAAAGCCGAGGCCCCACTGATCGTGGCCGTCGTCGATGAACGTGAAATCGCTGCTGCTCTCCGGCTGCGTCGTCTTCAACGCCCGCGCGCGCACGGCCCCGATGTGGTTTTGCCCCATCAGCGCGACCGTCTCGCGCGCGAGCACCCGCTTGCCGTCGAGTTCGCCGCCGTTGAGCAGCATCCGTAAGAACTTCAGGTAATCCGTCGCCGTCGAGTAGAGCCCGCCGCCCCCGCTGAAACTCGTCCGCACCGAGGGCGTGGTGCGCTTGTTTTCGGCGAGCGTGCCGTCGGGCCTGCGCTGGTGGCTGTTGACGACGCGCGCGTGTTTCGCGGCGGGGACGTTGTAAGACGTGTCGTCCATCCCGAGCGGGGCGAAGATGTGCGCGCGGAAATACTCCTCGAGATTCTGGCCGGAGATTTTTTCCACGATACGGCCGAGTTGATCGACGCCGGTGCCGTAGTTCCACCGCGTGCCCGGATCGAAGGCGAGGGGGCCGATGGGAAATTTTTCGTCGGGGCGCGGCTTGAAATTTTTCAGCGTGTCGTTCCACAGCGCGTAGGAGAGCCCCGACGTGTGCGTGAAGAGCTGCCGCACCGTGATCGGCGAGGCCGGTGGGCGGAGTTGCGCCGCGCCCGTCGCCGGATCGAGCGACGCGATCACGGGCACGTTGGCGAGCTCCGGGAGGTAGTTCGCGGCGGGATCGTCGAGCGAGAGCTTGCCGGCTTCGACGAGCTGCATCGCGGCGACGGAGGTCAGGGCCTTGCCCATCGAGGCGATGTTGAAGATGGCGTCGGCCGTCATCGCGCGGCCGGCGGCCGACTCAGCGAGCCCAAACGCGCCCTCGTAAATCACGCCGCGGCGGTCGCCCGCGATGGCGACCACGCCCGGCACATCGCCGCGCGCGACGGCGGCGCGCAACGCGGCATCGAGCGGCGACTGGGAGAAAGCGGGCGTGGTCATGGCGAGAGCGGCGAAGGTCGCGAGGGCGGTGGGGGCGAACAGGGAAATTACGTGGGCGGGGAGAAGGGTTTTCATCAGGCGGCGGAGCGAGCGGTGCGGAAACGAAGCGGGGGCGAGGCGAGGGGCGAGATTCGGACTCGCGGCCCTTCAGAAAACGAGCCGGAAATAAAACGCCGCCGCGCGGCTCTCACCCCACCCATGAACATCCCCGCCCTCTACGCCAAGCTCGACGCCCTCCTCGCCACGCTCGGCGGCTGGACCCAACACATCCTCCTCCTCGCCCTGCGGCTGTGGTGGGGCTGGTCGTTTTTTCTCACGGGCAAGGGCAAGCTGCTGGACCTCGAGAAGCCGACCGCGTTTTTCACCGAGCTCGGCATCCCGTTGCCCAAGCTCAACGCGATCCTCGCGGGCACGACGGAATGCTTCGGCGGACTGTTGCTGCTGCTGGGCCTGTTTTCGCGCGCGGCGAGCGTGCCGCTGGTGTTCACGATGGGCGTGGCCTACGCGACGGCGCACCGCGAGCAGCTCGTGAAGATCTTTTCGGACACGGACAAGTTCACCGAGGCCACGCCGTTTCTCTTCCTGCTCGCGAGCCTGATCGTGTTTTCGTTCGGCCCGGGCAAGCTCTCGCTCGACGCGCTGATTTTCCGGAAGAGCGCGAAATGAGAACGTCGCGCCGCGCGATAGGGGCGTTCCACCTGCCGCCCGTCGCGCTCCAAGCGGCGAAGGTCGACGCGAAGGGATGAAACCAGTGAAAGTCAGGATCGCGCCGACCGTGAACCGCGTGCAATGAGGCCGTCCTGTTAGCTGCGACCTCACCATCACTTACGGACCCACACGGGGTTGTGGTGGACCCTGTCCACTGGGGCTAATTGGCGGGAACAATGGTCCCGTCGCGGCTGCGGATTGACCGACCGCCGACGTTGCGCCCTGCTCGGCTTCACCCCGCCCCGCATGAGCTCTCCTCTTTCCGCCGCGTCCATTCCTCCTGCCTCGCCTGCGCCCACGCGCCTCGTCTCGCTCGATGCGCTGCGCGGCTTCGACATGTTTTGGATTCTTGGCGGCGATGCGTTGTTCACGGCGCTCGCGAAGACGTTTGATGTCGCGCCGCTCCGACTCGTCGCGGGGCAACTCGAGCACAAGGACTGGGCGGGGTTCGCGTTCTACGACCTGATTTTTCCGCTATTCGTGTTCATGGCGGGAGTGTCGGTGGTGTTTTCGTTGGAGCGCCAGATCGCGACGGGAGGGCGGGCGGCGGCGATGCGGCGCGTGCTCGGGCGCGGGGCGCTGCTGTTCGCGATCGCGTTGTTTTACGCGGGCGGTTTCCAGACGAAGTGGCCCGACATCCGCGTGCTCGGCGTGCTCCAGCGCATCGCGCTGGCCTACACGGCCGCGGGGCTGCTGTTTTGTTTTTTCAAGCCGCGCGCGCTCGCCGCCATTTCCGCCGCGATCCTTGTCGGCTATTGGGCGGCGCTCACGTTTGTGCCAATCCGCGATGTGGCGATGGAGCGCGACGCAGTGCCCGTGAAACTCGGCGTCGCGAAGCCCACGGCCGAGCAGGCGCGTCAGCTCTACGAGTCGACGACCGCGCGCGTGACGCACGCCTACGATCCCGGCCGCAACCTCGCCAACCACCTCGACTACGAACACCTCGGCGGCCGCAAATACGATCTCTACTGGGACCCCGAGGGGTTGTTGAGCACGCTGCCGGCGATCGTGTCGTGCCTGCTGGGGGTGTTTGCGGGGCTGCTGATTCGGCGCGCGGATTGGGCCGACGCGAAAAAAGTCGCGTGGCTCGCGGGCGCGGGGGCGGTGGCGGTCGGGCTGGGCTTCCTGTGGGGGCTGCAATTCCCGGTGGTGAAAAAAATTTGGACGTCGTCATTCGTGCTCGTGGCGGGCGGCTACAGCGCGCTGCTGCTGGCGGCGTTTTACTGGCTGATCGATGTGCGGGGGTGGCGCGGCTGGTGCGTGCCGTTTGTGTGGATCGGGATGAACCCGATCACGCTTTACCTCATCAGCGGCATCGTCGGCTACCGGCGGCTCGCCGCGCGCGTGGCGGGCGGCGATGTGTCGGCGTGGCTCGACGCGACGCTCGGCGCCGGCTGGGGCGCGCTCGGCGTCGCCATCGCGGGGCTGGCGATCATGCTGGCGCTCGCGCGGTTCCTACACGCGCGGAAGATTTTCCTCCGGGTGTAGTCGTGGCTGAGGCGTCCCGCCTCAGTGCCTTGGAAACGGAAAACTCCATAGGTCGGAGCAACCAGCTGCGGGTTCGCTACGAAGGGATCCAGACCACGAGGCGGGACGCCTCGTCCACGAGTCAGCCGGGCGTCACGCGCGCCGCGAGCACCCCGCGAAACGCGCTGCGATACGCCCACGCGAGGTAGAGCTCCAGCGCCGCGATCACGACCGCCATCGCGACGGTCGACGGCGCGAGAAACGCGTGGATCGCCACGATGTTGACGATCACCGGCGCGATCACGACGAGCGCGAGCGGCACAAAGCGGTTCGCCAGCAACAGCAGGCCCACGACGACCTCGGTGCCTTTCACGAGTTGAAACAGGTAGCCGGTCTTCATCATTGCCACCGAAAACTCCACGAGCGCCTTCGGCATTTGATCCGGCGGCGGTTGGGGGATGAAATTCAGAAACCCATTTAGCCCGAAGACGAAAAACATCAGCCCGAGCAGCACGCGGGCGATGGCGGGGAAAAAACGGGTGAACGATTTTGGGGCGGGAGCGTCGGTGGTAGACATGGCGGCAATGCGGTGAAGCTGGGAACGCGGAGGGGCTATTTTTTCGCGGTGCCCTCGGCCAGCGTCTTCAGGTTGGCGAGGCCGACCTCGAACTGGCCGCCGACCATTTTGTCCATGTTCATGAACAGGCACATGACTTTGCCGATGTAGTTATTCGAGCCGCGCATCTCCCACGTGACGACGGTCTTTCCGCCCTCGGGCTTGAACGTGAAATCGACCGTGCTCACGCCCTCCATGGGTTTCTTCCACTCCATGCGCTGCCGCACGAGTTCGCCGGGCTTGCTCTCGATGATGGTCGCCGAGCCCACCCCGACCTCGCTGTTGCCCTCCCAACTGCACACCGAACCGACGCCGCTGGCCGGACCCGAGAACGTGTTCTTCACGTTGGGATCGAGTTTCATCCACGGGTTCCAAACGAAAAACTTCCGGTGGTCGTTCACTTGCTCGAACAGCGCCTGGGCCGGCGCCGCGATGGCGAGGCTACGCTTCACGTTGAATTCGCCAGGCTGAAACGCCGCGACGACGAGGATGAGGGCGATGACGGCCGCGAGGCCGAGGAGGATTTTTTTGATCATGGGAGGAGGTCGGAGTCTGGGATTTGGGGTCTTGGGTTTGGGGGAGGAAAACCAGCGGCGGAGCGTCACCGAGCGTTGGCGGCGGCGCGGAGCTTGGCGATGTCGAGGTTCACCATCGTGAGCATCGCGGCAAACACGCGTTGCGCGCGCGCGGCGTCCTTGCCCTCGGTAAGTTCGAGCAGCGCGGTCGGCACGATTTGCCACGAGACGCCGAACTTGTCCTCGAGCCAGCCGCACTGGATTTTTTTCCCGCCGGCGGAGAGGCGACGCCAGTAGTAGTCCACTTCACGCTGCGAGCCGCACTCGACGACGAACGAGACGGCCGGCGTGATTTTGTAGATCGGCCCGCCGTTGAGCGCGACGAAGTCCTGCCCGAGCACGCGGAACTTCACGGTCATCACCGAGCCAGCCGGACCGGGCGCGCCCTCGGGGTAGCGCGCGATGCGGAGGATTTTTCCGCCCTTGAAAACGGAGACGTAGAAGCGCGCGGCCTGCTCGGCCTGGGCGTCGAACCAGAGGAAGGGCGTGATGGATTGCATGGAATTCAAGGTTCGCCCGCCGAGGCGCAGTCAGTCGCAACAAGGGCTACGCGCAGGGCGAGGATCACGAAGGCGGGCGGCATATTCTTGAACGGGTTCACGATCTCAACGAACGAGGCGAACGGCGGCGGACATTTTTCCCGCATGCGAATGCAGAAAAACGCGCCCCCGCTCAGCGTTCACTGCGGCGAAGGAGCTGTTTTTAGCGGCCCAACGTGGCGATAGGTGTTGAGGAGCACGCCCGTGGGCGTGGTCTTGGTGCTGACGAGAGCGAGTTCGCGTGCGTCAACCTGGTCCGAAAAGAGGCGTTTGCCCCGGCCCAACAAGACCGGGTAAACGCACAGCACTACCTCGTCCACCAGTCCCTGCTCGAACAGGAGCGACGTCAGCGTCGAGCTTCCCCACAGGATCAGGTCGGGGCCGTCTCCCGACTTGAGGGCGCGCACACCCGCGATAATGTCCGCGCCCAGATCCTTGGCCGGACCCCACGCGAGACTCTCCGGTCGGTGGGTCGCGACGTATTTTGTCGCGGCGTTCATCCCGTTCGCAAACAGACCACTCGTGACCTTCGGCCAGTAACCGGCCCAGAGGTCGTAGGTGCGGCGGCCCAGCAGCAGATCGAAGCCACTGCCCTGCGCCTCGGCGATGGCCGCCGCGCCGGCCGGGCCCCGATACGGTGCCGTCCACGCGCCAAACGCGTAGCCGTCTTCATGCTCGATCACGCCGTCCAGCGAGATGTGTTCGAAAATTCTGAGCTTTCTCATGGTGGGCGGGTGACGCTGTGTCGGACGTCAGGCCGGCGGCATCGCGCTCATGTGGACGAGTTCCCAGTGATGGCCATCGGGGTCGTCGAAGCCCTGGATATACATGAAACCGTGATCCGTGGGCGCGGGTTCTTTCGTGCCGCCGTTCGCCACGGCGGCGGCGATGAGTTCGTCGACTTTCGCGCGGCTCTCGCACGTGAGGCAGAGCGAGACTTCGGCGGCCTTCGCGGTGTCGCAGATGGCTTTCGGCGTGAACGTCTGCCACTTCGCATGCGAGAGCGCCATGTGGTAAATCTCGTCGCTGATGACGATGCAGGCTGCGGTCTCGCCGGTGAACTGCGGGTTGTGGGCGAAGCCGAGCGCTTTCCAAAACGCCAGAGTGCGCGCCACGTCGGCGACGGGGAGGTTGACGAAGATTTGTGTTTTCATGGGGCGGATTGGCCGGGTTTTGATTTTCAGTTTCGGCGCGGAGAATTTTCAGAGTTTGGCGGCGAGCGTCGCGAGCTGATCGGCGCAGATGCCCCAGCCTTGGTGAAAACCCATCTTCTCGTGTGTGGCCTTGTCTTCGGCAGTCCAGTGCGCGCAGCGCGCCGTGTAGCGCGTGCCGCCGGCCTCGTCTTCAAACGTGATCGTCGCCGTCATGAACGGTTTTCCGGACGGCACCCACGCGCTCGTGTAGGCGTCGGTGAACACGATTTTTTGGTCGGGCACGACTTCGAGATAGACGCCGGGGCAGGGAATTTCGCCGCCGTCGGGGCCGCGCATCACGACGAGGCTCGCGCCGCCCGCGCGCAGATCGGTCTCGGCGACGGTCACGACGTAGGGCAGCGGGGCGAACCACTGCTTGAT
>JBEANZ010000447.1:0-3343 GCA_041165185.1 Verrucomicrobiota bacterium
CTTGATTTGGCCGAATCCCCAACTGCGGTGGACGACGTAGGCGCCCGGTTCCATCGCCTCAAGACGGGCTTTGGCCGCCTTCAGGGACGGGGTTTTGGCGATGAGCGCGGAGACGGCTTCGGAATTCATGGTTGCGTGTAGGCGGGCGTGAACCGGAGAGTTGAGCGCACAATGATGAGCGTTGTCAAACCGTGTGTCGCATGTCCCTCGTATCTCCGATGAGCGGAGACCTCTCGCGGGAGTCGGCTTGGCCGACAGCGGCGCGGCTCCTCGCGCGATGGCTGGACCGACAGGAGCGCATCGACACGCTCCTCGACACGCTCCCCGCCACCCTGAAAGGCCCGGAGCGCGCGCGCTGCCAGCATCTGGTGCTCGGCGTCGTCCGCCATTTCGGCCGCATCGAGGCCGCGCTCGGCCGGCTCGTCGCGCACCCGCCGCGGTTTGCGACGCGGGCGGTGATGTTCACCGCGGGCTTTGAGCTGCTTGAGGCGGTGGGAACACCGGCGACGGATGGACTCGTCGCAAAAATCGTCCACCACGCGGTGGAGCAGACCAAGACGCTCGCGAGCCCGGCCGAGGCGCGACTGGTCAACGCCGTCGTCCGCAAACTCGCCGCCGCCTTCGCCATCCCGGCGCCGTCCACCAGCGCGACACCGTCGGCGCTCGCCGAATATTTCTCCCATCCCGAGTGGCTCCTGCGCGGCTGGCTCGCGCAGTTCGGCGCCGCGCCCACCCGCGCGCTGCTCGAGTGGAACCAGCGCCCCGCCCCCGTCTACGCGCGCTGGCGCCGGGCGTCCGACCCCGCGAATCCGCCGCCGGCGTTTCTCAAGCCGACGGCGTGGCCGAATTTCTTCGAGGTCCCGCCCGGCCACTGGCACGAAATCGATCCGCTGCTGAAAGCCGGAAAACTCTACCTCCAAGATCCGAGCACGCGCCTCGCGGTGGAGCTGCTCGCCCCGCAGCCGGGCGAAACCATCCTCGACCTCTGCGCCGCCCCCGGCGGGAAAAGCCTGCTAATCGCCGACGCGATGCGCGCACCCAGCGCCGCCCCCGTGCCCCCGACCCCGGCGGAAGCCGCCGGCCTGCTCGTCGCGATGGACCTCCCCGGCGCGCGCATTGATCGGTTGAAGGAAAATCTCTCGCGCATCGACAGCGTCCCGGTCGCGCTCGTGCAGGCCGACGTCGCCCTCGGCGGCGCCGCCATCCTGCGCGAACTCCAGTTGCCCGCGACCTACGCCGGCGTGCTGCTCGACGCGCCGTGCACCAACACCGGCGTCATCCGCCACCGCGCCGACGTGCGCTGGCGCCTGCAACCCGGCGACATGACCAAGCACCCGCAACAGCAACTCGCGTTGCTGCACGCCGCCGCGCAATTCGTCGCGCCCGGCGGCCGCCTCGTTTACTCGACGTGCAGCCTCGAGGCCGGCGAAAACGAAAACGTAATCGCGGAATTTTTCCGGAGCCGCGCGGGCGGCGGGTTCGAACGCGACGGCAGCGTCGTCAGCCGCCCGTGGGAAACCGGCCACGACGGCGCGGGCGCGTTTCGGCTGCGGCGCAAGGCGTAGGTCCGCGGCGCAACGGCACCGCGCCCTCGTCTCTTGCGTCGGACGCGCGGGGGCGTTCCACTCGCGCGATGCCCCACCCCGCCCGCTCCGCCGCGCTTTTCGTCCCCCTGTTTCTCCTTGTGTCGCCTGCGACGGCGGAAACGCGGGGCGATTTTCTCCGGTTGCTCGACCGGCCGCGCGTGCCGCTCGCCGCCGAAGCCGCCGCGCCCACCGCCAAAAACGACCTCGCCGAGATCGCGTTCAGCTATGCCTCCGACTCCGCGAATCGCGTGCCCGGCCTGCTCGTGAAATCCGCCGCTGCCACCGGCCGACGCCCCGCCGTCATCGTGCTGCACGGCACCGGCGGCAACAAAGAGGGCCAGCGCACGCTCATGGCCGAGCTCGCGCGCGATGGCTTCGTCGCCGTCGCGATCGACGGCCGCTACCACGGTGCGCGCGCGCCAAGCGGAAAAGACGCGAAAGCCAAGGACTACGTCGCCGCCATCGGCCGCCGCTTCACGACCGGCCGCGAGCTGCCATTTTTCTACGACACCGTCTGGGACGTGATGCGCCTCATCGATTACCTTGAGACGCGCGCCGACATCGACCCGCGCCGCATCGGCGCGATTGGTTTTTCCAAAGGCGGCATCGAAACCTATCTCGCCGCCGCCGCCGACCCACGCATCGCCGTCGCCGTGCCGTGCATCGGCGTGCAGAGCTTCCGCTGGGCCACGGAAAACAATTCATGGCAATCACGCATCGGCACCGTGCAGGCCGCATTCGACTCCGCCGCCAAAGAAAGCGGGATCGCGAATCCCGACGGCGGCTTCGTCCACACCTTCTACGCCCGCGTCGCGCCCGGCATCGATCGCGAGTTCGACGGCCCCGCGCTGCTCCCGCTCATCGCCCCGCGCCCGCTCCTCTCCATCAACGGCGAACTCGATCCGCGCACGCCGCTGCCCGGCCTCCAACTCTGCGCCGACGCCGCGCGCGCCGCCTATCGCGCCGCCGGCGCCGAGGAGAAATTCGTCCTCCGCATCCAACCCGCCACCGGCCACAAGGTGAACCCCGACTCGCTCGTCGTCGCCCGCGAATGGTTCGTGCGCTGGCTGAAACCGTAAACGCTTTCCCCATGCCCTCCCCCACTCGCCGGATTCTTTTTTCCGCACTCGTCGCCGCGTGCGCCGCGCTCCGCGCCGCCGACACGCTCCCGCCGCTCCCGCCGGCGCTCAACATCCCGAAGCCCGGCCCCGTCACCGATGCGCCCTACGCGCCGCAGCCGATTCTGCCCGGCGGCGTCGTTGTGCCCCTCTTCCCGCCCAACTCGCCCTATCTCAAAACCGAGAAGCTCAAGGAGGCCGAGGTTTACAACATGAACGGCGCCGCGCCCGGCCGCATCGCGAGCATCGTCAACATCCACAACCCCTCGATCGAATTTCACGCGGGCAACCGCGCGCTCAACACCGGCGCCGTCGTGATTGTCGTCGCCGGCGGCGGGCACAACACGCTCAACGTCGGCGGTGAGGGCGCGGACTTCGTCCACTTCTTCGCCAACTACGGCATCAACACCGTCATCCTCCGCAACCGCCTACGCCGCGATGGCTACAACGCCAAGACCGACGCCGTCTACGATGCGCAACAGGCCGTAAAGGTCGTGCGCGCCTATGCCGAGCAGTGGAAAATCGATCCGAAGAAGATCGGCATCATGGGTTTCTCCGCCGGTGCCGAGCTCGCGACGCCCGCCGGTCTTTTCTGGGAAGACTTCGATCAGAAGAACAACGTCCCCGGCAATCCCTTCG
>JBEANZ010000448.1:0-13191 GCA_041165185.1 Verrucomicrobiota bacterium
GTCGCGCGCCGGCGTGCTCACCGGCCGCTACCAGCAACGCTTCGGCGTCGAGGACAACCTCAAGGGCCCGCTCCCGCTCGCCGAACTCACCATCGCCGAGCGCCTCAAACCCGCCGGCTACATTTCCGCCCAAGTCGGCAAATGGCACCTCGAGCCCACGCCGCGCAGCGGTGCCGGCGAGAGCGATGCGCCTGCCGCAGGCGCCCACGCGTTTCTCCCCGGCGGCCAGGGCTTCGACGAATACTGGTGTGGCCCGATGAACACCTTCATGGCCTCGCACGACCTGAAGGGCACGCCGCTCGCGAATCCGCCGCAGCGCCTCACCGATCCGCGTTTCCGCTGCGTGTGGCAGACCGATGCCGCGCTCTCCTTCATCAACCGCCACGCCCGCGATCCGTTTTTCCTCTACCTCGCCTACTTCACGCCGCACGTCCCGCTCCAATCGCCCGAGCCGTGGTTCTCAAAAACCCCGGCGCATCTCCCGCTCGAACGCCGCCAAGCCCTCGCGATGATCGCCGCGATGGACGAAGGCATCGGCCAGATCCGCGCGCGCCTGCGCGAACTCTCGCTCGATCAAAACACGCTCATCTTTTTCATCGGCGACAACGGCGCCCCGCTCAAGGACGGCGCGTGGAACGGCTCGCTCAACACCCCGCTCACCGGCGAGAAAGGCATGCTCACCGACGGCGGCATCCGCACGCCGTTCCTCGCCGCGTGGCCCGGCACACTCCCCGCCGGAAAAACCTACGAGTCACCCGTCATCGCACTCGACGTCGCCGCCACCGCGGTCGCGCTGGCCGGCCTGCCCGCCGCGCCCGAACTCGACGGCGTGAACCTGATTCCGTTTGTGCGCGGCGAAAAATCCGGCGCGCCGCACGACGCGCTCTTCTGGCGCTGGCGCTCCCAAGCCGCCATCCGCGACGCCCGCTGGAAACTCATTCTCCTCGGCTCCGAGCGAAAATTCCTCTTCGACCTCGCGAGCCCCGAAGCCGAGGAAAAAAACCGCCTCGCCGATTTCCCCGACGTCGCCGCCGCGCTCGAAAAGAAACTCAAGTCATGGGATGCCACGCTCCCGCCCGAACACCTGCCGCGCGCCGCGCACCCGCAGGACAACGTGTTCTTCGATTCCCACGTCCTGAAAACCGCGCCGCTCCCACAAAAAATCTCGCGCAAGGCGAAATCCGCCAATTCACCCGACGCCACGCCGACCGCCACCGCCGCCGCGAGCACCAGCGCCGAACTCGCCCAAGGCTGGCTCGCCCGCAACCTCACCCTCTCCGTGCACGCCGGCGCACTCCGCCTCACCGCCGACAGCGGCGCGAAAGCCGCCCGCGCCGCGCGCGGCTTCATCACGCACACCGGCCTCAACCTCACCGGCCCGCTCCGCGCGACCTTCCGCCTCCGCACCAACACCGCCGGCCCGCTCTCCCTCGCGTGGCGCACGCGCGAGCAACCCGACTTCACCCCGGAAAACACCGCGCGCACCCACCTCACCGCCTCCGCCGACTGGCAAACCGTCACGCTCGACATCCCCGCGAAGGGCAACGTCATCCACGTCCGCCTCCACCCACCCGCCGGTGAAGTCATCGAGTTCACCTCGATCGAATTGCGCGACGCGACCGCCGCCGGCTCCGGCCGCACCTGGGATTTCGCCGCCGCAGCACCTGCTCGATAGTCGAGCGCCGCGCCCCAGTCGTGGACGAGGCGCGTGCCTCGTGGAGCGGGAAAAAACGCGCCTCGCCCCACGCCCCACCGCCACGCCCCCCCCGCCTACGCATACGTGCGTAGATCGCCGCTCGCGCGATTGCGGTCGCCCGCGTGCTCCGCTCGTTCTCGGGCACGATGCTACACCGCCTTCCCCGCGCCCTGCTCTCCGTCCTCCTCGTCGCCTCGCTCGTCGCGCAACCTGCACCCACGCCCGCCCCTGCGTCCGCACCCGCGACCGCACCGACGGGCGCCGCCAAGCCCACGCCCGCCGAGCTCGCCTACTGGCACCAGCTCCAGAAGGAACTCGCCGAACTGCGCACCGCCAATCTCGCCGGCGGCCTCCGCAGCCATCCGCTCGAGGCAACCGCGGAAAATCTCAGCGCCGCCGTCTCGCGGCTCGAAAAATTTCTCGACCGCCGCGACAAGGACCCTGTCGCCGACCTCGGCGCCGAGCTCAAGGACTACCGCGAGCGTCTCACCAAGCTCTGCGATCTCGCGCTCACGCCGCTGACGGTCGCCGCCAAATTTAACGCCACCTTCCTCGCCGACGGTGAGCAGCGCATCTATCGAATCATCGAGATTCAGAAACAGCTCGAGGCCGTCGACGACTACAAGCCCCGCCTCGCGCTCCTCCACGACACGCTCGACCGCCGGTTCATCGCGGCGGGCGATGAGGCGCGGCCGTTTTTCCAAATTCTCGGCGTCGGCGACAAAGCCCGCGCCGCCGGCGCGCTCGGTTCGCCGGAGGAGCGCGACACGCAGTTTCTCACCGACGCCGCGGCCATCGGCCCCGCCTTCGCCGAACTCGCCAAGGGCCACTTCGTCGCCGGTCGCTCAAAGCACCGCCTCAACGAGGGCCTGATGGAGCCGCTTGTGGAAACCATGGAGAAATTCCGCAAGCAGTTTGGCGATGTGCCGGTCGCCCAGTTTCAAGAGGCGCTCAAGACGACCCCGAATCTCCAGCAGAAACCGGGCGAATTCATCCTTAAGCGTCACCTCATCGCGCTCGAGGTGCTGCGCCGCACCGAGCCCATCGCGCACATGATCGCGATGCAGGAGTTCAACGGCGCGTTTCGCCGCTGGCTGGGCAAGGCCGACGACGTCGCGCCCCTCGGCCTCTGCCGCGACATCGCGGTCGCGCGCGACGGCTCGTGGTTCGCGCACGTCGCCGCCGAAAAATCCCTCGTCATCCGCGACGCCGCGACCGGCAAAATCCGCACCACGCTCACGACGCCCGATCCGATCCGCTCGCTCGCCTCGGCGCTCGACGGCTCCGTGATGATTTTCACGGCGGCGGGGTTGTTCTCGGCCAACGTCGCGCACGCCACGCCCAAGCTCGAGCCGCGTGCGCAACGGCCCAGCGCGTTTCTCGAGGCGCGGCTCGCGGGCGCGGCGAAGGCGGACCGTTTTGTCTATGGCCTCGGCGTCATGCCCGCGATGGCGCGCGGCGGCGTGGAGAGCACCTTCAGCACAAACACCAACGCCAGCCGCATCACCTCCGTCGCCATCGATGCCGAGGGCCGCACGCTCGTGCTCGGCTACGCAGGCGACAACTTCAGCGGCGTCGGCCAGCCGACCTTCGGCGTCGACGTGATCCGGATCCCGACCGCCGAGGGCGCACCGAAGGAAGGCGAGCAAATCGCGACGACCCGTGTGAGCGCGCCGCTCAACGTCGCCGCGCTCGCCCTCGATCTCGCGCCCGACGGCGGGCTGCTCGCGTCGGCGTGGTTCGGCCGTTTCGGCGGCATCGTCGCCCTCGACGATCTCACCGATCCGAAGAGCCCGCGTAAGATTTTCACCCTCGACGGCGATCCCTACACCTGGGTGCGCCTCGTCGCGGGGCAACCCACGCGCGTCGTCGCCGGCACGCGGCACGGCACGGTGCGCGTTTGGGATGCCGCCTCGCGCGAGCTGCTCGCGCGCTTCGCGGTGCCGGCGGGCCCGAGCGGCGTCGCCTACGCGCTCCTCGGCGAAGAAGTCGTCTCCGTCGCCCTCGGCCAGTCGGGCGTCCACCGCTGGAAACTCGCCGACGGGGCGCTCGTCGCCAGCCACGACGGCACCGCCCCGAAGTCAGACGACTCCGCCGCGCTCTCCACCGAACGCGCGCTCCATCCCGCACGTGAAACCCTGATCGCGTTGCTCCACGCGCCCGACGATGCCGCGCGCCTGAAAATTCTGGAAACGCTTCGTGGCCCGCAGGCCAAGCTGCTCGACGCGCTCGGCCAGCGCGCCACGACCGACCACTGGTTCGCGACCATCCGCGCGAACCAGATCATCGCCCTGCGGAAACAGAAGCGCGCCACCGAAGGTTTTGAAATCGGCCACAAGGAAATCGTCGGCGGCACCCTCGATCTCGATCTTGTTCGCATCACGCTCGGCGCGGGCAATTCCGCGTTCACCGCCGGCCCCAATCCCAGCTTGCGAAAACGCCTCGGCGAACTCGGCGAGCGCGCCGTCGCGCTGTTTCCCGCCGACCTCGAAATCCAGCGCGAATACCGCCTCGCGCGCGCCGATGCGCTCGGCGAACAGGGTAAGGTCGCCGAGGCGATGAAGGAGATGGACCAGCTCGGCATTGTGGATCCCGGCGAAGCGCCGCACGCGGAATTTCGCTACGGCATCCTCATGTTCGGCTTCAACGTCGCCAACAAGGCCGGCCGCACGCAGGATGCGATGCGCCATATGATCGCCGCCCTCGACTACGCGCAGACCAAGGAGAACCAGCTCATGTGCGCCAACAATACCTTCGCCCTCGCCTATCAGTTGAAGGATTGGAAAACCGCCGCGCAGTTCGCCAACGTCGTCCTCAATCTCGATCCCAACAAAAAGAACGATCAGGACTTCATCCAAGCCGCCCGCTACGCCTACGGCCAAGCCAACCCGCAACCGGCCGGCGTGAAGAAGAAATGAGGGATCTCGCGAATCGGCGTCGGTCGCGCCCGGACCGCCTCAAGGCGGAACTACGAACCCAAGCCGCCGCGAACTCGCGCCGCTCCGCGTTCGTAGTTCCGGCTTCAGCCGGTCCGACTTCCGACGGCTCCACCTTCGCCACAGCGAGTAAGCCCAAAATGATCCCGCGCCACACCGCCGTTCGTCTCGCCGCGCTCATCGCGGCCGCCTCGCTCGGGTGCGTGACCATCGCTCCGGCGCAAACCACCGCACCGCCCAAGACACCGACGGCCGATCAAATCGCCGCACGCGCCGCCGCGGAAAAAATCGCGAAAACAATAAGATTTGGCCCGTTTGAAGATGCCTCCTCCGACGCCTACGTCACCATCGCCGAGAAACGTTGGGGCGACGGCGAGGCCGCCTTCGCGCGCGCGCTCGCCCTCGCCGCCGACCGCCCCGCCGCTGATCGCGCCGGGCTGCTCAACGGCCGCGCCACGGTGCGGCTCAACCTCGGCCGCTTCGCCGACGCCCGCGCCGACAACGACGCCGCGCTCGCCGCTCTCCCCCCGCCGCGCGAACGCGTCAACGCCCTCTTCCTCCGCGTCGCCCTCGCGCGCGCGCTGGGGGATTTCCGCCTCGCCTCCGACACGCTCCGCGAACTCGAGCGCACCGCCGTCGCCGTGCGCGCCGACAAAACCACCGCCACCCGCCGCGAACTCTGCCTCGAGGAGGCCCGCAACCGCCGCGCGTGGGGCGACCTCGCCGGCGCCGTCGAGAAATTCGACGAGGCCCGCGCGCTCGACGACAAATCCGCCGCCGGTCTCCGCGAACTCGCCGCCTGCCACCTCCTCGCCGGCACGCCCGCCCGCGCCCTCCCGCTCGCGCAGCAGGCCCTTGAGCAGGATCTCCACCTCCTCGGCGTTTCTCGCCGCCGCCCGCGCGAGCAATGGATCGAGGCCGGCGACGCCTCGCTGCTCGCCTCGCTCCGCACCGCCGCCGACTGCGCCCTCGCCGCCGGCGATGCCACCGCCGCCGAGGCGCATTATCAGACCGCCGCCGCGCTCGCCGAAAAACTTTCCCAGCTCGGCGAAAAGAAACTCTCCCAGCTCGGCCGCGCCCGCGCGTGGCTCGCGTTGAAGGATCCGCGCGCCGCGGAAATCACCGCCGCCTTCCTCGACGACGCCGCCGCCGTCACGCCGTCGTCCGTCCCCGAGGCGCGGTTGCGCATCGAGATTTTTTCCGTCGCCGGCGAACTCGCGCTCCTCGGCGGCCACCACGCCGCCGCCGCGCGTTACCTCGATCAGGCCGTCGATCTCGTCGAGCGCACGCGCGCCACCGCCACGCTGGAGGAACGGCGCACCTACCTCGCGCAGCAGGCCGACAGCTACCGCCGCCTCGTCACCGCGCACACCCGCGCCGGCGATGCGTGGTCCGCCCTGCTCGCCGCCGAGTCGCTGAAAGGCCGCCTGCTCCTCGAAACCCTCCGCCCCGGCCACGACACCTCCGACACCCCGCGCGCGCAACGCCTCGCGCTCCTCCGCGATCTTCAGCGCCGCCTCCCGCCCGATGTCGCCGCCATCAGCTACGCCAACGCCGACTGGGCCCGCACGCCCCCCGCCGCGATCGTCGTCACGCGCGACGCGATCCGCGCCGTCGAGTTCTCGCCCGGCCAGATCCGTTTCGCCCTGGAACTCCTCCCCGTCGCCGAAATCCTCAAGGCGCAGCAACGCGACCTCGACGCCTCGCGCTACGATGTCGGCCGCGAGGTCACCCTCGCCGGCCTCATCGCCTACTACCGCGAGTGCCTCACCTGCCCCAACGAGGAAATCGCCGCGCGCGCCCCCGCGATGATCGCGATCTCGCGTGTGTTGCACGATGTCCTGATCGCGCCGTTGCACCCCGCGCTCGGCGGCCGCACCCGCCTGCTCATCGCGCCGAGCGGCCTGCTCGCCTACCTGCCGTTTGAAACGCTCGCCGCGCCCGGCGGCCGCCTGCTCGTCGCCGATCATGCGATCACGCTCACGCCCTCGCTGCTCACCACCATGACGCTCGCCGCGCGGCCCGCGGCGAGTTTCACCCGGCCCCTGCTCGCCTTCGGCGGCGCCGTCTACAATCCGAAGAGCTACGCCACCGACATGGCCGCCGCCGACCGCATGAAAGTGCAGTTCGGCTCCATGCTCGTCGCCGCGCGACAGGCCGCGTTTGCACCCAACCGCAGCCCCTACGCCGGCGTCTTCGGCGGCCCGATGAACAACCTCGCCGGCACCAAGGCCGAGGTCGAAATGCTCGGCGCGCTCCTCCCGGAAGCGCGCATCGTGCTCGGGCCGGAAGTGAACGAGAAAAACGTCCGCGCCCTCGCCGCCGCCGGCGAGCTGCGCACGGCGCGCGTGCTGCACTTCGCCGTGCACGGCGCGGCGCTGCCCGCACGCCCCGCGCTCTCGTGCCTCGCGCTGTCCTACGAGGGCCACTTCACCGCCGATCTGCCGGCCGAGCGCGACGGCCTCCTCCAGCTCGCGGAAATCCAGGCGCTGCCGCTGCGCGCCGAGCTCGTCACGCTCAGCGCTTGCGAGACCGGCCTCGGCGCGATCTTCGCGGGCGAAGGCGTGGTCGGGCTCACGGGCGCGTTTCTCGCCGCCGGCGGCGACCGCGTGCTCGCCTCGCTCTGGCCGGTCAACGACGCCGGCACCACGTATTTCATGCAGCGCTTCTACCGCCTGCACCTCACCGAGGGCGAACCCGGCGACCTCGCGATGGCGAAAGTGAAACGCGAGTTCATCGCCGGCCAGGCCGGCCCGTTTCGCCAGGCGCAATTTTGGGCCCCCTTCAACCTCTACGGCGGCGCCGACTTGCTCACACCGGCGAACTGAGCGCGCGCGAGCCCGTCGTGGACGAGGCGTCCCGCCTCGTGTCCGAAGCGTCGCGCGCAGACGAGTCGCGCCTCGTAGACGGCGCTCCGCACCGCCGCCGCCGACATGGGCTGGCGCGCCCATGCCACCACACCGGTCGCTCCGCCCGCGCTGCGTATTTCCCCGGATTGCCGCGCTTGATCCCGGCGGCACGTTCGCGCCTCCTCTCCACACCATGTCCACCTCCCCCCACGCTTGGAATTTCTTCCGCACCGGCGGCCTCGATCAAGTCGCCCTCGCCACCGGCGCCGACCTGCTCGCCCTCGAGCACCTCGACCAAAAACTCTGGGTCGCCCTCGCGTGTCCCGTGAAGGGCCTCGCCCTCGACGAGAAAACCCTCGCGCTCATCGACCTCGACGGCGACGGCCGCATCCGCGTCCCCGAGCTCCTCGCCGCCATCAAGTGGGCCGCCGCCCACCTCGCCGACGCCGGCGATCTCCTCAAGGAAACCGACGCGCTCCCCCTCGCCGCGTTCAACGCCACCACGCCCGAGGGCCAAGCCGTCCTCGCCTCCGCGAAGCGAATCCTCGCCAACCTCGGCCGCGCCGCCGCCACCACCATCTCCCTCGCCGACGCCTCCGACACCGCGAAAATTTTCGCCGGCACCAAACTCAACGGCGACGGCATCATCACCGCCGCCACCGCGCCCGACGCCGCGCTCGCCCAACTCGTCGCCGACATCATCGCCACCAAAGGCTCCGCCCCCGACCGCAGCGGCGCCCCCGGCATCGACCAGGCGCGCCTCGACGGATTTTTCGCCGACTGCGCCGCCTTCTCCGCGTGGAGCGCCGCCGGCGCCGCGCCCGCCGTCTCGCCCCTCGGCGCCGGCACCGCCGCCGCCCTCGCCGCCGTGAAATCCATCCGCGCCAAGGCTGACGACTTTTTCGCGCGCTGCCGCCTCGCCGCCTTCGACACTCGCGCCACCGCCGCCGTCAACCGCGCCGAGGGCGAATTCACCGCCCTCGCCGCCAAGGACCTCGCCGCGAGCCTCGCCGAAATCGCGCACTTCCCCCTCGCGCGCGTCGACGCCGGCGCCGCCCTCCCGCTCGGCGCGGGCGTGAATCCCGCCTGGGCCGGCCCCGTCGCCGCCCTCGTCACCGCCGCCATCACGCCCGTCTTCGGCGCGGGCAAGACCACCCTCACCGCCGCCGAATGGGAGGCGCTCAACGCCAAACTCGCCGCCCACGAAGCCTGGGCCGCCGCCAAAGCCGGCGCCGCCGTCGAGCCCCTCGGCCTCGCCCGCATCAACACCCTCCTCGCCACCAAGGGCCAGGCCGCGCTCACCGCCCTCGTCGCGCAGGACGCCGCGCTCGCCCCCGAGGCCGCCGCCATCGCCAACCTCGAAAAACTCCTCCGCCTCACCCGCGACCTCCGCGCGCTGCTCCACAACTTCGTCAACTTCGCCGATTTTTATTCGCGCGATCGCTGGGCTACGTTTCAGGCCGGCACGCTCTACCTCGACAGCCGCTCCACCGAATTCTGTTTCCGCGTCGACGCGCCCCACCCGCTCGCCGCGATGAGCAAGACCTACATCGCCTACGTCAACTGCACCCGCCCCGGCGGCGCCGCGATGACCGTCGCCGCCTGCTTCACCCAGGGCGACAGCGACTACCTCTTCGTCGGCCGCCACGGCATCTTCTACGACCGCGACGGCCGCGACTGGGATGCCGTCATCACCAGCATCGTCGATAACCCCATCAGCCTGCGGCAGGCGTTCTGGTCGCCCTATAAAAAATTCGTCCGCCTCATCGACGAGATGGCCGCCAAACGCGCCGCCGCCGCCGACGCCGCCTCGAACGATCGCCTCGGCAAAGTCGCCGACAAAGCCGTGACCGCCGCCGCCGATGCGGCCGCCGCCAAGGCCGTCGCCGCCGCGCAACCCGCCACGCCGCCCCCGCCGAAGAAACTGGATGTCGGCGTCGTCGCCGCCATCGGCGTCGGCGTCGGCGCGGTCACGACCGCGCTCGCGCAAGTCGGCACCAAGCTCGCCGAGATCAGCTGGTGGCAGTTCCCGTTGATCCTCGTCGGCCTGATGCTCGCGATCTCGCTCCCCGCGGTGATCATCGCGTGGCTGAAACTCCGCCAACGCACCCTCGGCCCGATCCTCGACGCCAACGGCTGGGCCATCAACGGCCGCGTGAAAATCAACATCCCCTTCGGCACCGCGCTGACGGACCTCGCCGTGCTACCCGCCGGCGCGCACCGCTCGCTGGAGGATCCCTACGAGGACAAGGAAGCCGCCGCCCAACGCCGCCGGATCATCACGCTGGTAGTGGTGCTGGCGATCGCCGCCGCCGCGGTCTGGGTCCGCTGGAAACAACAGCAGACCGGCCGCTACTTCTGGCAACCCGCTCCGGCCGCCGCCGCCGCCGCCGCCGCCGCGCCCGCCACGCCGGACGCGAAAAAATAATTTTCGCCGACGCGAGACAGGAGCCTGCTTGCGAGCGATTTCGTGGCACGGGTCTCCCGACCCGTGGGAGGCCGCGCTACTTCCGCACTGTCACGGGGCGTCCGTCGCTTCCGGGGAGCGCCTGCGTCCCGCAGGCGGTCCTCGGCGTCCCGCCGAGGACTTCCGGAGACGGCGGCGGGACGCCGCCGCCGACACGCGTGACACGTGCGCTCCCCGGAATGATTCGCACGCTGGTCTGCTCGCGCCGCACATCCGCTTCGCGAGCGTCGTCGTTGTAGGGCCGCCGCTTGCCGGCGTGCCGTCGCGATTATCACATGCGCAGCGTGACGGCGCGGCGACAAGCGCCGGCCCTACGGTCCCAGCGTTCTCCGCAAGGAATCAGCCGACCCCGCCGAAAAAATTTCCACCGCGCGGGCGGAGTAGACATTCCACCTCGCGCCCCACGAAACGGCGGGGTCGGCGACCCCGCCCTACAACGAGCCCCCGCTCGCGATCACGCCCCGCTGCTACCGCTCCCCGTCGAAATTCGGCTTCGCCAGCGCCGGCTTCACGCCCACGTAGCGCGCCAGCCAGTTCTGCATTTCCCAGTGCCAATACACCGCGTTCTGCGGCGTGAGCACCCAGTGGTTTTCATTCGGAAACACCACCAGCCGCGACGGCACGCCCAGCGCTTGCAGCACGCCGTAGAGTTCCAGGCCGTTGCCGTAGGGCACGCGGTAGTCCAGCTCGCCGTGGAGGACGAGCGTGGGGGTCTTGAAATTCTTCGCGTAGGTCATCGGGTTTTCGCGCGCCATGCCCTCGGGGTTCGCCCACGGCGTGCCGCCCATCACCTGCGGGAAGCCGTGCGGCACGTCGGCCCCGTATTGGGCGAAGGAATTGTTCACGCCCGCGTGGTCGATGATGCATTGAAACCGATCCGTGTGCCCGAGCACCCACGCGGCCATGAAGCCGCCGTAGCTCGCGCCGGCGGCGGCGAGGCGTTTCGCGTCGATGTTCGGAAAGCGTTTCAGCAGGTGGTCCGTGGACTTCATGATGTCCTCGAACGGCATCTCGCCCCACTGGTTGACGATGCTCATGGCGAATTTTTCGCCGAAACCCGTTGAGCCGTGGCGGTTCACCCACGTGACGATCGCGCCGGTCGCGGCGAAGGCCTGGGTGTTCCAGCGGTAGCTCCACGAGTCGCGGTTCATCGTGTGCGGGCCGCCGTGCATGAGCTGGATGAGCGGGTAACTTTTCTTCGCGTCGTAGCCGGGCGGGAGGACGAGCCAGCCCTGGATGTCGGCGTTGTTGGCGCCCTTGAACGTGTAGCTCTCCATCGCGCCAAACGCGATCGGGGCGAGGGCGGCGGCGTTGAACTGCGTGAGCTGGCGCGCGCCCGTGCCGCCGTCGAGGGCGAAGAGTTCGTTGGGGCGCGTGGTGGTGTCGTTGAGAAACACCACCGTGCCGCCGCGCGCGTCGAGCGCGCTCGCGGTGCCCGCGCCGTGGACGCGCGCGAGCCCCGCGCCGCCGATCTCGTAGCGGAAAATCGGCACCACGCCGCGGTCCTCCGCGACGAGCCAGAGCGTGCGCCCGTCGGCGGCGAACTTCGCCTCGTCGATCGAGTAGTCGAGCGCCTCGGTGAGCGGGGCATTTTTTCCGCTCGCGAGATCGTGGCGCCAGAGTTTCCGCGACTCGCCGTTGTGGATCACGTTGCGCGTGTGCGCGTAGACGATCGACTGGCCGTCGGGCGCGAAGAGCGGCGACGAGTCGGAGCCCTTGTTTTCGGCGGTGAGGTTGCGGAGTTGGCCGGAGCCGTCGACGGGGACGAGGTAGAGGTCGGCGTTGCTGTCGTCGCGGTAGGGCGGCGGCGTGGAGTTCATCGTCACGACGAGCGTGGCGCCGTCGGGCGCGATGTCGTAGGAGACGTCGCCGCTCGCGGAGAAGAGCTGCGTGACGCCGGGCGTGAGATCGCGGAAGGATTTCGCGGCGACGTCGATGCGGAGGAGGCGGTTGGCGAGGTTGTCGGTGAGCCAGTGATCGAAGAAACGGTATTGGCGGTGCTCGGTGACGCGCGCGGTCATCTTCGAGTCTTTGCGGCGCTTGATTTCCTTCTTCATCGCGGCGAGGTCGGCCTTCGCCCACTTGCCGACCAGCTCGGGAATCACGGACGTGGCGGCGACCACGGATTTGCCATCGGGCAGCCAGCGCGGCGACGAGAGACCGTAGGGGAGCTCGAGGATTTTTTCGGGTTCGCCGCCGTCGAGGCGGAGGACGTAGAGCGCGTTGTTCTCGTCGTCGCCGCGCTTGGAAATAAACGCGAGCCGCGTGCCGTCGGGACTCCACGTCGGCGACGTGTCGGCGACGGCGGCGGTCGTGAGCCGACGCGGCGCGCCGCCCGCGACGGCGACGAGCCAGAGGTTGGTGGTGCTCTTGTTTTTCTCGATGGACCACTCCTGCACGGTGAACGCGACCTGCTTCCCGTCCGGCGAAAGCGCGGGGCTGCCGAGACGCTTCATCGCCCACAAATCCTGCGGCGTGAGCGGCCGCGACTCGGCGGCGAGCGCGGCCGCGCACGCGAAGGCGAACGCGAATGCGACGCCGAAAATCAAGCCACGAAACGCGACGGAGATACGGGGGAATTTCATAGGCGGGCGACGTTTGGCGGCGGCGCGGCGGGAGTCAAAGCCGCGTCAGGTGCGGATGGAGGGCCGCCACGTAGGGCCGCCAGCTTGCTGGCGCTTTCTGAGATGGTGGCCCTCGAGCGCGAGCAAACTCGCGGCCTACGCCGGACCGGCCCCGCCGAAAACTTTCCCGGAACCCCGCGATTCGGCGTGAGTCTGCGCCTGCGTGCCACACGCTCTCCGTCCGATGAAACCCCGCGCGCTCCTCCTGTTCGCCGCGCTGCTGGCCGCGTTGATCGCGCCGGCCCGCGCCGCCGAGGGCCGCTTCTCGCACGCGATCACGCCGGTGGAGTTCGTCGAGGCCGGCCTGAAAAAGCTCTCCTCCGATCAACTCGCCTCCATCGATGCGCTCGTGCGCCGCGAGGGCGCGCGGACTGTCGTCCTCGGGCGCGCGGAGTCGTCCGCCACCGGCGCGAAGTCGCCCGGTTTTTCGCAACGCCTCCTCCCTTCCGAACGCGACGCCGCCGGCCTCGCGTTGCTCGGTGAGACGGAGCTCGCGCGCCTCGATGCGCTCGTCGAGCGCCGCCTCGCGCCGCCGCCGACAACAACGTTGCTCGCGCCGCCGATCTTCGCGCCCAATGCGCCGCAGGCCCGCGCCATCGAGCGCGCGGGCGAGCGCAGG
>JBEANZ010000449.1:0-10318 GCA_041165185.1 Verrucomicrobiota bacterium
CGGCGCGAAGCGCGGGGTAGTTGGGGCATGAGTGGGGTCGGTGTCTGTGCAAGACGGCCCACCGCGCGCGTCACACTAAGGGGAAATCGCGCGGCGGAGGGAAATCGTCTCTCCGCGGCGCTCGGCGCGGACGCCGGCCGTCGCTTCGAGGAGGCGCACGAAACCTTCGGCGTTGTCGGAGCGGAAGGACGCGGTCACGGGCAGCGTGGCCAGCGCAGGATCGGCGAGGGCGAGTTGGACGGTGTTGTGGCGGTTGAAATCGGCGACGACCTCCGCGAGCGGCGCGGCGGAAAACTCGAGGAGGCGCGGCTGCCACGCGAGCGCGCGGGCCATCTCGTCGGCGGAGACGACGACGGGCGCGAGGCCGGACGCCGCGGCGGTCGCCGAGGAAGGTGCGGACGACGCGGGGGCGAGCGGAATCGTGATGCGCTCGCGGGCGGCGACAAAGGTCGGGCTGCCGCTCGCCGGCACGCCGTCGCGGCTATCGCGTGCGTTGCGCGACGGCGCGGCGACAAGCGCCGGCCCTACGATTTCGGAGACCGCGACCTTGCCTTCGGTAACGAGCACTTCGACGGCGGCAGAACCGAGGCGGACGTTGAATGCCGTGCCGACCGCGCGCGTCTCGACGACGGCGGCGCTGACGACGAACGGGCGCGCGGGATTTTTCGCGACGGTAAAGTGCGCCTCGCCGCTCAGCAGGCGCACGCGGCGCTCGGTCGCGGTGTAGACGACGGAGACGGAGGCGCCGCGATTGAGTTCGAGGACGGAGCCATCGTCGAGCACGCGGCGCTCGTAGCCCGTGGCAACGGCGGGAGCGGTAGAAACGATCAATGAAGACGAACGCGTTTCTCGATTGAGATAAAAAGCGAGTGCCACGCACGCCGCAGCCGCGAGCCCAACCGGCGCGAACCAGCGCAGCGGTCGAGAAAGACGACGCGCGGTGCGGCGCGGCGGCGCGAGCAGCGCGGGATTCGGTTCGCGTGCGTGTTCCGGGCGCCAGTCGGCGAGGAGGTCGAGTTCGCGCCATGTCTCCTGTTGGCGCGCGAGCGCGTCGCCGTGGCGCGGATCGGCGGCGAGCCACTGGAGATAGTCGTCCTGCTCGGCGGGCGTGAGGCCGCGGTCGCGGCGGATGAGCCAGTCGGCGGCTTGATCGTCGGGCGTGCGCGCGTTCATCGGAGCCCTTCCTCGTGACGGTCGCGGGCGAACGCCTCGGTGCATTTGCGCACGCCGATCGTGAGCTGCGCGGAGACGGTGCATTCGGAGATGCCGAGGCGCGCGGCGATGTCTTTTTGGGAAAGTCCGTAGACCTTGCGCAAGGTCATGATCTCGCGGCAGCGCTCGGGCAGGGACTGGATGGCGGCGGTCAAGCGTTCGAGTTTTTCGTGGCGGTCGACGGTCTCGGGAATGCCGTCGCTCCCATCCAAGACGTCCAACGACTCGAAAGGCACTAAGGCATCTTCACCGGAAACGGCGCGGTGGCGCAGCGCGTCGAGCGCGAGATTGCGGGCCGTAGCGAAAAGAAACGCCTTCGGCGAACGCATCTCCGCGCCCGCCGCCCGCGCCCGCAACACGCGCGCGAATGCCTCCTGCACGAGATCATCGACCTCGCCGCCGCGCGCAAACCGGCTGCGCAGCCACGCGCGCAGCATGGGCTCGTGCGGGTGGATTTCGTCGGCGAACCATTTCGCGTGGTCGGTGTGGGGTGGCATCGCGACTGGACGCAAAGAGCGCGAAAGCCCGCGTGAATCAAGGTCCGAGTGCGGCCCGGCGCGGCGCAGGGCAAGCGCGCCTCCCCGGCCTCACTTTCCGGCGGCTCCGCCTACTCCTCCTCGACGACGTAATGGCAGCCCTTGCTGCGCGGGTTCAGCGAAGCGGCGTGGACGACGAGCAGCGCCGTCTGCACGGCGTTACGCAGCTCCACCAACTCGCGCGTCACGCGGCAGCCGCGATAAAAACTCCCGATCTCCTCGCGCAGCTCGAGCAGGATGCGGCGCGCGCGCGTGAGCCGCTTCGGCGAACGCACGATGCCCGCGTAGTTCCACATCGTGCTTTGTAGCAGGTGCAGATCTTGCCGGATGAGTGTCGGGTCCGCCTCGCGTTCCGCGCCGACCCACGCGCGCGGCACTGGCGGCGCGACGTGGCGCTGGTCTTCCGGCCCGTGGGTTTGCGGATCGCGCGTCGGCAGGCGCGCGCCGCTTATTTCCGCGGCATCGGCGCGCGCGGTGAACTTCGCGCTCACCAGGCACTCGAGCAGCGAGGTGCTCGCGAGGCGGTTCGCGCCGTGCAGGCCGGTGCAGCCGGTCTCGCCGACGGCGTTGAGGTGCCGGACGTTGGTGCGCCCGGCCAAATCCGTGTGCACGCCGCCGCACGAAAAATGCGCCGCCGGCACGATCGGGATCGGTTCGCGCGTGACGTCGACGCCGTGTTCCGCGCAGCGCGCCACCACCGTCGGAAACCGGTCGCGGATAAACGCGGGCGTCATCGCGGAAAGATCGAGATACGCGCACGCCTCGCCCGTGGCGGCGAGTTCCTGGTGGATCGCGCGGGCGACGATGTCGCGCGGCGCGAGCGAGCCGAGCGGGTGGAGCGCGTTCATAAACGGCACGCCGCGCGCGTTGACGACCACCGCGCCCTCCCCGCGCAGCGCCTCCGTCACGAGAAAGCGCGGAACGTTTTTCTTGAAGAACACCGTCGGGTGAAACTGGACGTATTCGAGATCGATGAGCCGCGCGCCGACGCGATACGCCATCGCGACGCCGTGGCCGACGCTGCCGGGCTGATTCGTCGAGTGGAGAAACACCTGCCCGAGCCCGCCGGTGGCGAGAATGGTTTTTTTCGCGACGAGGGCGGCGACCTCACCGCTCGCGGTGTCGAGCACGTAGGCGCCGAAACACGTGAGCGGCGCGTAGTGGTCGGCGACGACGTCGGTGTTGTGCGAGAGCGTGAGCAGATCGACGGCGACCCAACCGCTGCGGCGCACGATGCGCGGCGTGGCATCGACGCGCGCCGCGACGGCCGAGAGAATCGTATGCCCCGTGAGGTCCTTCGAGTGGATGATGCGGCGCGAGCTGTGCCCGCCCTCGCGCGTGAACTCGAGCCCGCCCGCCGGATCGCGATCGAAGGCGACGCCGAGCTCGTCGAGGAGGAGTTCCTTCACGGCGGCGGGCCCCTCGCGCACGAGATGATCGACGGCGGCGGGATTGGAGGTGGCGTCGCTGGCGTCGAAAATATCCCGCGCGAGCCGCGCCGGATCGGCGGCGGTGTCGTAGATGATGCCGCCCTGCGCCCAGTCGCTGTTGGCGACGAGCGGCCCCTCGAGCGAGAGCAACTCCACCGCGAGCCCGGCGCGCGCGGCGTGCAACGCGTAAGCCGAACCGGCGAGGCCCGCGCCGATCACGAGGCAGTCGGTGTGGAGGGTTTTCATGGGGTCGCTTTACGCTACGGCAGCACGCGCAGGCCGCAGCGCGCGGCGAACTGGCGTTGGCGCGTGTCGAACGTGAGCAGGTTCCGCGCGCCGAGCACGCGTGCGGCTGCGACGTGCAACAGATCGAGCGTGCGCACGCCATGCTGCACCGTGAGCGCGGCGGACAACAACTCGCCCTCCTCGTAGTGCCGATAGACCGGGAGCGGCGTGCGGCGGAGAATCCCCGCTTTCAGGCACTGCGCGACACGAGCCTGCATCCGGCCGAGCCCGGCGGGATCGAGCCGTCCCTGAAACACGAGCGCACGGGCGGCGTTATTGAACTCCAGCGTGCCAAACAGGGTAAACGGAATTTCGGGCGCGCTCGTGGCGAGCGCCATCCACGCCTTGGCCGACGCGGAATTTTGATCCTGCCCGACCAACGAAAGCAGGAACGAGGTGTCCGCGTAGGCGTTCACCGTTCCAGAAAATCGGCGTAGCTAATCGGCCTGATCTTGCCGCCGAAATCTTCCTGCAACCACCGCTGGAAATCGGGCGGCGTCCACGCCTTGGGCGCGCGTTTGCCGGGGCCGCCGGAGTTGCGCCGCACGGTGGTCGTGACCTTGGCTGTCGGGCGGCGCGACGGGGTGGCGACGGCGGATTTCATGTCGGCGGCTACCGTGCGCCGCGCGCCGGGTGAGTCAACCGCGCAACCCGCCGTGGCCGGCACCTCGCGCGCGCATCGCATCGGCGAACCCGGCGAGCCCCCGCCAATCAGTCTTCCTTGCGCGAGAGCCGCAGGCCCATCCGCCTCATGCGCAAACCGACGACGAGCGACACGAATATCCCGAAGGCCAAGAACATCCAAGCAGCCGGGTGGTGAAGCTCGGAAGGAATCGTCACCCCAACAATCGCACCTGCGAAATACGCCAGAAAGCTCGCACCCACACCCGCGAAGACGACGACGTAGCCCGCCCGCGTCGGAACGCGCCCGCGACTCCAATACGGCCTGAAGCTCTTCATCCTTCTCATGCGCGACCGGAGGTTTTTGTGATCGTCAGGCTCAAATCCACCGCCGTCGCCGAGTGCGTGAGGGCGCCGATGCTGATCACGTCGACGCCCGGGAGCGCGTAGTCGCGGAGCGTTTCGTAGCGCACGCCGCCGGAGACTTCCACGACGGCCGCGCCCGCGATGATCGCGACGGCGGCGCGGATTTGGGCGGGCGTCATGTTGTCGAGGAGGATGACTTCGGCGTTGGCGCGGAGGGCTTCGCGGACTTCGGCGAGCGTCGTGGCCTCGACTTCGATTTTCGCGGCGTGCGGCGCGGCGGCGCGGCAGAGCGCGACGGCTTTCGCGAGCGAGCCGGCGGCGGCGATGTGGTTATCCTTGATGAGCACGTGTTCGCCGAGGGAGGAGCGGTGGTTGGCGCAGCCGCCGCAGCGCACGGCGTATTTTTCGAGCGCGCGCCAGCCGGGCGTGGTCTTGCGGGTGTCGGCGATGCGCACGCCCGTGCCGGCCACGACGGCGGCAAAGGCCCGCGCTTTCGTCGCGACGCCGGAGAGGCGTTGGAGGAAATTCAGCGCAGTGCGTTCGGCGGTGAGCATCGCGCCCGTCGGGCCGGCGACGCGCAGCACAATGCCGCCCTTCTTCACGCGGTCGCCGTCGCGCGCGGTAAGCGTGACCTTCAGCGCCGGATCAACCTTCGCGAAGACGCGCGCGGCGACGGCGAGGCCGCAGATGACGAGGTCCTGTTTCGCCTCGATGAACGCGCGCGAGCGGTGCGCGGCGGGAAAAATCGCGCGGCTCGTGACGTCGCCGAGCCCGGCGTCTTCGTCGAGCGCGAGGTCGATCAGGTGGTCGGTGCGGGGCGTGAGCATGGTGTGGTGGTGTAGGGCTGCCGCTGGTCGGCAAGCCGTCGCGGGTTTCGCGTGATGAGGAGGCCGAACGTTGGCCGCGCGACGGCACGGCGACAAGCGCCGGCCCTACGTGGCGGGGGTGAGTTCGAACATCCGCTCGATGCAGCGGGCGGCGCGAACGCGGAGATTTTCGTCGAGCGTCACGATTTGATCGGGGCACGGGGCGACGAGGGCGTCGCGGATTTTTTCGAGCGAGTTGAGTTTCATGTAGGGGCAGAGGCGGCAGCCACCGATGAAATTTTTCTCGGGCGCCTCCACCTCGAGCCGGCCGACGAGGCCGCACTCGGTGAGCATCAGGAAATACGGCGCGGGCGTCGTCTTCACGTATTTCATCATCGCGCCGGTGCTCCCAACAAAGTCCGCCGCCGCCGCGACGTCGGGCAGGCACTCGGGGTGCGCGACGACTTTCAGCCCCGGAAACTGCGCGCGCGCCTCCGCCACCTGCGCGGCCGTAAACTCGTCGTGCACCATACACGTGCCGTCGGAGGAGATGATGTCCTTGTCGACGCCGCGGCGCTTCAACTCGGCACGCAGA
This sequence comes from Verrucomicrobiota bacterium, assembly GCA_041165185.1. Taxonomy (GTDB): domain Bacteria; phylum Verrucomicrobiota; class Verrucomicrobiia; order Opitutales; family Opitutaceae; genus JBEANZ01. The sequence continues at coordinate 5,852 of JBEANZ010000449.1, forward strand.
TTCTCCGCCATCAGCCGATCCGGGACGAAGAGCACGCGGCGCGTGGGCAACTTCGCGACGATGTCGTAAACGTTGCCCGACGTGACGCACACGTCGCACTCGGCCTTCACGTCGGCGGTGGAGTTGATGTAGCAGACGACGGTGGCGTCGGGGTAGAGCGCCTTCAGTTTCCGCACGCCGTCGCCGGTGATCGAGTCGGCGAGGGAGCAGCCGGAGCCGCGGTCGGGCACGACGACGAGCGCGTCGGGCGAGAGGATTTTCGCCGTCTCGGCCATGAAGACGACGCCGGCGAACACGATGACCTTCGCCTGCGATTTTTTCGCGGCGAGGCTCAGGTAGTAGGAGTCGCCGCTGAAATCGCCGACGCCGTAGATGATCTCGGGCTCGACGTAGGAGTGGGCGAGGATGACGGCGTTTTTCTCCTGCTTGAGCCGATTGACTTCGAGCGTGAGCGGCGCGAGGGCGCGGCAGGTGTCGAGGTTCCAGGTGCGGCCGCGCGGGTCGCACTCGACGTGCATGAGCGCTCGCAGGAGGCGCTCGGCCTCGGCTTCAACAGCGGCGGGCGCGGGATGCGGCGTGGGATTCGGCACGGAAGTGGCGGGCGCGGTGGTCAACGCGGCCAACGTCGCGCGAGCGCGGCGGGGATTCAAGCCGCGCGTTGGGCGCGCGCATCACATCTGGCGCCGCCGCACGCGGCGCACCGCGTTTCCCGCCCCACTTGCGCATTGCCTGACCCGGCGCGTTTACGCACACACGCTGCTCCGTGCGCGCCCGTGCGCCGCGTGAAAATTTTCCTCCCGCATGACTCCGCCCGCCGCCCCGCCCCCCGCCGAATCGTGGCTCGAATTGCCCGACGGCCGGACGTTTTGGCTGCGCGGCCCGTGCGCCATCGGCCGCCTCCCCGAAAACGATCTCGTGCTCGATCTGCCCGCGCTCTCGCGGCGGCACGCGCTGCTCGCCGCCGAGGGCGACGGCTACACGATCAGCGATCTGCACAGCCGCAACGGCACCTTCGTCAACCGCGCCGTCATCACGCGCCCGTTCGCGTTGCGCGACGGCGACGAGATTTGTTTCGGCGAGACCATCGTGCGCTACCGCTGCACGCGCGCGCCCGCGGCCACGAGCGCGCCGGCGCCCGCCGATCTCGCGGCGACGCGGCGGCTCGACCACGTGCGCGAGCAGGCGTGCTGGCTGCTGATCGTCGATGTCGTCGGCTTCACCACGCTCAACGACCAGCTCGGCGGCGAGGCCGCCGCGCGCCGCCGGCAGGCGTGGATCACGGCGGTGCGCCCGCTGATCGAGCGGCACGGGGGCCGGATCAACGCCTATCTGGGCGACGCGATTTTCGCCTACTGGACCGGCGGCGCCGACGAGACCGCGCCCGTCACGCCGCTCGCGGCGCTGCGCGCGATCGAGGCGTGGCGGCCGGCGAGCCCGCTGGCGTTTCGCGTGGTCGTCCACCACGGGCCGGTGCTCTTCACGCACGGCGATCGCGGCGAGGAACTCACCGGCCAGGACGTGAACTTCGTTTTCCGCAGCGAGAAAATCGCCAAGGCCCTCGCCGCGCCCGCGCTGCTCAGCGCGGCCGCCGTGCGCACACTCGGGCTCGACGGCCGCTGCCCGATCGCGGGCGAGGCGGGGCTCGAGGGGATCACGGGGCTGTTTTCGTTTTTCACGCCGCCGCCGGACTGGGGCGCGCCCTTGCCATGACCGGCGCGCGCGGCTGAATCGCCCCCCGTGCCCGATTCGCCGAACCTCGATCAAACGCTCCCGCTGCGCCCGCCGCCGCCGGTGATGTTTGCGCGCTACCGCCTGCGCGCGGAGCTGGGCCGGGGCGGCATGGGCGTGGTCTGGCGCGCGGAGGACACCAAGCTCCGCCGCGACGTCGCGCTGAAGTTTCTCCCCGAGCTCGTCGTGCGCGACCGCGAGGCGATGGCCGATCTCGCGGCCGAGACGCGCCGCTGCCTCGAGCTCACGCACCCGCACATCGTCCGCGTCTACGATCTCGTCGAGGAGGGCGACCGCGCGGCGATCAGCATGGAGCTCGTCGACGGCGGCTCGCTCGCGGAGCGCAAGCTCGCGCAGCCCGACCGCTGCTTCTCGACGACCGCGCTCGCGCCGTGGGTCGCGCAACTCTGCGCCGCGCTCGACTACGCGCACCACAAGGTCCGCCTCGTCCACCGCGACCTCAAGCCGCTCAACCTCCTCGTCAACGCCGCCGGCGATCTCAAGGTCGTGGACTTCGGCATCGCGCGCAGCCTGCTCAGCGGCACCGTGCGCCGCTCGATGCGCGACGGCGCGGCCTCGATCTCGCTCGGCTACGCGGGCCCGCAACAGCTCATGGGCGAGCCCGCCTCCGTCGCCGACGACATCTACTCCGTCGGCGCGACGCTCTACGAATTGCTCACGGGCAAGCCGCCGTTCTACGAGGGCGACATCGTCACGCAGCTCCGCGAGGTCGTGCCGCCGACGCTCGCCGCGCGCCGCGCCGCGCTCGGCGTGACCGCGCGCGAACCGATCCCGGCCGCGTGGGAGGAAACGATCGCCGCGTGCCTGGCGAAAAACGCCGCCGACCGCCCGCGCGGCGCCGCCGAGATCGCGGCGCGCCTCGGGCTCGCGTTGCCGGGTGGCGCGGCGTTCGGCGAGGTCGCGAATGGCGGCGCGGCGAAGCCGAGGGCGAATCGCCGCATCGCGCTGTTCGGCGCGGCGGCGGCGCTCGTGATCGCGGTCGCGGGTGGCGCTGTGTTTTTTTGGCCGCGCGAAAAGGCCGACGAAAAACTCGCCGCGCCCGATCGCGCGAAGCGTGGTGGTGGCGGCGTTGCCGCCGCTGCGTCCGTCGTCGCGCCGGTGCCCGCGCCCGCGCCGGAGGTGGTGGTGAGCGTCACGCCGGCCGACGCGGGCGCGCGCGTCTGGATCGCGAACGTCTCGGCGCGCGAGGTGCCGGACGACGGCCGGCTCGCGTTGCTCGGCGTGCCCGACGGCGACCACGCGCTGACGGTGCAGGCGGCCGGTTACCAAGCCTACCATTCGCCCGCGCCGGTGAAGGTCGCGGGCGGGCGCGGCACGGCCGAGGTGCAGCTCGTGCCCGTTTTCGGCGTCGTCCAAATCGTTGCGCGTCCCGGCACGGTCGTCACCGCGGTCAACTCGCGCGGCCGGAAAAAAGATCTCGGCCCCGTGCCCGTCGGCGGGACGCTGCGCGCGGACCGGGCGCTCACGGTGGGGAGCTACGCGTTTGCGCTGGAGCACGCGGACTACGCGCCGGCGCGCGTCGAGGGCGTCGGCGTGGCGAAGGACCGCGTGGCGCGCGTGGCGCCGGCGCAGGTGGCGCTGCCGGCGGAGCTGCGGGTGTTTTCGGTGCCGGCGGGGGCGGACGTGATCGTCAACGGCGCAAAAGTCGGCGTGACGCCCGCGACGTTGCCCGAGCAGCCGGCGGGGAAGCCGTTGACGGTGGAAGTTTTTCTCGCGGGCTACCGGCGTGACAAACGCACGCTCACGCTGAAGCCGCGCGTGCCGCAGACGATCGATGTCGGCGGGCTGGTGCTCGAGGGGGGTGCGCTGGAGCTGCGCGCGGGCGCGGAAATTTTCGCCGTGCCCGGCGCGACGGCGCGGATCGACGGACAGGTCGTGGCGGTGAAAAACGGCCGCGCCGAGGGAGTCGAGGTCGGCCAACGCGAACTGGAAATCCTGCACGCGGATTACGAGCCGTGGAAACAGACCGTCGCGATCGCCGACCGGAAAACGACGAGCGTCGCGGTGAAACTCGCGCCGCGGCCGGGCGAGTTGACGCTGACGGTGACGGGGCCGGCGGCCTACGCGCTCGCGGTGAACGGGCAGGCGGTCGCCGTGAAAAATAATCGCGCGACGCTGCCGGCGACGGAGGCGCTCGCGTTGGAAATTTCCGCGCCCGGCTTCAAGGCCGACCGCCGCACGCTCACGCTGCCGCCGCGCGCGAAGCAGACGCTCGCGGTGGCGTTGGAAAAAATCGACGTCGCCGAGCCCGGCCGCCCGTGGACGATCCCGGGGCTGGGGCTGGCGCTGCGACCGGTGGCGGCGGGGGCGTTTGCGATGCGCACGAATGACGGCGATCCGAACGAGCGCGCGACGGCGCAGGTAATTTTTGCGCAGGTGACGTTGACGAAGGGATTCTGGCTCGGGCGGACCGAGGTTACGCAGCGCGAGTGGGTGGCGGTGATGGGCGCGAACCCGGCGCGTTTTCAGGGCGAGGAGCGGCCGGTGGAAAACGTGACGTGGACGGAGGCGGCGGAGTTTTGCCGCAAGCTCACCGAGCGCGAACGCGCGGCGGATCGGTTGCCGCCGGGATATGTTTATGCGCTGCCGACGGAGGCGCAGTGGGAGTGGGCGTGCCGGGCGGGCAGCGGCGGGCGCTTCTGGTGGGGCGACGACGAGGCGGAGTTCCACCTCTGCGCCAACGTGGGGGACAAGGCGCTGAAGGCCATGCACCCCGAC
>JBEANZ010000450.1:0-6242 GCA_041165185.1 Verrucomicrobiota bacterium
TCTGCCGCAGGATCGGATTGCCCTCTTTGCGTCTCCGCCTGTGCCCGATGGGGAAGTGGACTTCGATGCGGGGGGTGCTCGTGCCGTCGCGGAAGAAGACTTGCACGGCGTTGGCGATGGAGCGTTTTTCGGGGTCGAGGTAGTCGCGGCTGTAGGTGAGGTCTTCGGTGACGATCATTTTCGCTCGGAGGGCGTCGATGCGGGGATCGGCGGCGGTGGTGTCTTCGTAGTGTTCGGCGGTGAGATTCCCGAAGATCAGGCCGATGGCGGTCATGTATTGGAGGCAGTGGTCGCGGTCGGCGGGGTTGTTCAGCGGGCCGGATTTGTCGATGATGCGGAGGGCGGATTCGTGGGTGGTGAGTTCGATGCGGGCGATGGCGGCGAGCCGGTCGCGGACTTGCGGGTGGAGTTGCACGGCGCATTCGACGGCGGTCTGCGCGTGGAATTCGGCGGGGAAGGAAATCTTGAAGAGGACGTTTTCCATCACGTAGCTGGCGAGCGGGCGGGCGAGTTTGACGGGGTTGCCCTTGAAGGAGACGTCCTGGAAGCCCCACGTTTTTGCGGTGAGCACGGAGGGGTAGCCCATCTCGTCGGTCATCGCGATGAGCGCGAGGCGGACGGCGCGACTGGTGGCGTCGCCGGCGGCCCAGGACTTGCGCGAGCCGGTGTTGGGCGCGTGGCGGTAGGTGCGGAGCGCGGAGCCGTCCAGCCAGGCGTGGGAGAGGGCGTTGACGATTTGGTCGCGAGTGCCGCCGAGCAGCGCGGTGGCGACGGCCGTGGAGGCGATGCGCACGAGGAGCACGTGATCGAGGCCGACGCGGTTGAAGGAGTTGTCCAACGCCAACACGCCCTGAATCTCGTGCGCTTTCACCATCATCGTGAGCACATCCTTGACCGTGAGCGGGGGCCGCGAGTTGAGAGCTGAGAGGGGAGAGCCAAACGCCGAGAGCGGAGCGCCGGCGGCGCGATTGCGGCTGATCCAGTCGGCCACGGCGAGGATCGCGCCGAGGTTGTCGGAGGGGTGACCCCATTCGGCGGCGAGCCAAGTGTCGTTGAAATCGAGCCAGCGGACGAGCGTGCCGATGTTGAAGGCGGCCTGCACCGGATCGAGTTCGTGGGTGGTGCCGGGGACGCGCGCGCCGTTCGTGATCGTCGTGCCGGGGACGACGGGGCCGAGGAGTTTGGTGCAGGCGGGGTAGCGCAGCGCCATGATGCCGCAGGCGAGCGAGTCGAGGAGGCACCAGCGCGCGGTGTCGAGCGCTTCGGCGGAGGGCGTGGCGAAGTTGAGGGCGTAGTCGGCGAGTTCGACGAGGAGCGCGTCGGGCGGGGGGCGGACGTTAGAGATGGGCGAGGACATGGCGGGGCAGGGGACGGCGCGGCGGGCGCGTCACACGACCCGCGCCCAGAGGACCTTGAGGTAACGGCTTTCGAGGCAGTTGGAGTAAACGGGGTGGTCCACGCCCGGGCCGGCGCGGTCGAAAAACTGGAGGCGGCGTTGGAGGCGGTGCGCGGCCTTGATGACATGCGACTCGAAATCCTCCAGCGAGAGCAGACCCGAGCAGGAGCACGTCACAAAAATCCCGCCGGGTTTCACGAGGGAGATGGAGAGGAGGTTGAGGTCCTCGTATTTCTGGCGGCCTTCCCAGTTGCCGTGGTCGTCGCGCGTGAAAATGAACTTCGGCGGGTCGAGGATCACGACGTCCCATTTCTCCCCGTTCTGCTGCATCTGGCGCGCGTAGGCGAAGGCGTCGGCGTGGACGAATTTCAGGCGCGTCTGGTTCAGGTTCATGTTGCGCTTCGCCTGCGCGAGCGCGACTTCGTCGAGATCAACGCACGTCACGTCGGCGGCGCCACCAGTGAGTTTGGCGTTGAGGGAAAATCCGCCCGTGTAGCAGCAGAGATCGAGCACGCGGGCATCCTTCGTGAAGCGCGCGATGGCGCGGCGGTTGTCGCGTTGGTCGCAGAAGAAACCGGTCTTGTGGCCCTCGGCGAAATCCACCTCGTAACGGATGCCGTGCTCGCGGATTTTCACGCGGTCGGGCGCGGCGGCGTTGGTCTCGTTGAAGGTCGAGGGCTTGATGCCTTCGAGCGAGCCGAGGTCGTGATCGACGTGGACGCGGGCGAATTTCGTGCCGGCCAACTCGTGCAGGAGCGGCAGCCACTTTGGCAGGCGCTGCGCGATGCCGAGCGAGTAGACCTCGCAGAGCAAGGTGTCGCCGTAGCGATCGATCATGAGGCCGCTGAGGCCGTCGCCGTCGGAGTTGATGAGGCGGTAGGCGTCGGTCGACTCGTCGAGCTTGAAGAGCTCGCGACGGAGGGAGACGGCGCGGCGGATGGCGGTGTCGAAGTAGGATTCGTTGACGGGCTCGGTGGAGTGGCAGACGACGCGAAGGGGGATTTTCGCGCGGGGGTTGAAGAGGCCGCCGCCGGCGAGGTTGCCGTTTTTGTCGTAGACGTTGACGAAGTCACCGGGCCGCGCGTCGTCGGAGACGTGACCGAGGAGGCGCGGAAAAATCGCCGGTTGAAACGTGAAGTATTTCAACTGCGCCCAGGGCTTCGGCCACGCCGAGCGGTCGATTGCCGCCGGGGACGCTTTTTCGGGTTTTTCGGTCGGCAGCGGTTCGGACATAGTTTGGATTGGGCCGCACGCGACGGTCCGCGGCAAATTTTTTCCGGATTCCTGAATCCAAACGACCCGCTGGCGACACTCACCTTCCGTCACCAACTCCTATGAACCAAGACCTGTTTCCCGTCCTCCTCGGCGCGCTCGACCTAGGCTCCACCATCGGGCTCGTGATCCCTGTTGTGGCCATCGTGATCGGGGGCGTCATCGCCATCGGTGGAATGTATTTCCACCATAACCAGAAGAAACTGGTGCACGACACCGCGCGACTCGCCTTGGAAAAAGGCCAACCGGTCCCGCCGGAGCTGCTCGCGCAGCTCAGCGATCGGGAGAAGTCCTATCCGCGGCGGCGGGACGAGCCCGGCCGGGACATCCGCACCGGGCTCATCTTGGTGGCGGTTGGATTCGGCCTTTATGTGTTTTTCTCGTCGTTCGCCATGGCATCGATGCGCTACGTCGGCGCCATCCCCGGCTTCATCGGGCTGGCCCTGCTGCTCTACGGCTTCATCGCCCACCGCGCCGCCGGCAACCGGCCGCCCGGCGGCGAGCACTCGGCCAAACCGTGAGTCCGTCTGATGGCGAACTCGTCGCCCGCGTGCAGGCTTCGGATGATCGCGCGGCCTTCGGGCAGCTGGTTGTCCGGCACCAGTCGGCGGTGCGGCGTTTCCTGCGGCACCTTGCGCGCGGCAACCACGCGATCGCGGACGATCTGGCGCAGGAAACTTTCTTGCACGCCTACCGCCAGCTTCATGGCTTTCGCGGCGCGGCCGATTTCTCCACGTGGCTGCTCGGCATCGCGCACAACCACTGGCGGAACGCGTGGCGGCGAATCCGCCGCGAGACACCACTCGATGAAGCCGGCATGGCGGAACCGGCCGCCGCCCCGGCAGTGCACCAATCCGATTTGCGTCAGGACTTGGACACCGCCCTACGCCAGCTCTCCGCTGAGGAGCAGCTCGCGCTTCATCTGGGTTTTCAGCAGGGCCTCTCCCATGGCGAAATCGCCGCGCTCCTTGACTGGCCCGTCGGCACGGTGAAGACTCACCTCGCTCGCGGGAAAGAAAAACTCCGCCACCTCCTTGCCGCATGGAACCCGCAGACATGAACCACTCCGCGCCCGACGACGCCCAGATCGAGATCCTGCTGCGAAAGCCGCTCGCACCGTTGAGCGCCGACGATTTCACCGCCCGGGTGCTTGCCGCCCTGCCCCCCGCCCGGTCGATGCCAGATCCGGCGCCCCGGCGGATGATTTTCGTGGGCGCAGGCGCGATTGCCGGGGTGGCGTTTGCCGGAGTGCGCCTTGGCTCGTGGTCGAAGGTCGCGCAGGAATGGCCGACGCTTCAAGCCGCCTTCGCGCAACTGGCGATCGCGTTCGGCGACCAGCAGATGCTGCTCGGCCTCGCGATCACGAGCGCGTCGCTGCTGGGCGCGCTGCTGCTCACCCACCCGCTGCGGCTGCCGTTGTCGTTTCCACGCTGGCACTGAGGTCGCCCCGGCAACAAAAAACCCGACCGGGCGGCGGTCGGGTTTGGTTTTCGTCAGGCCACGCGCTCGACGACGAGCGGCGGAGGCGTGGGGCGCTTGGGCGCGAGGCGGTAGGCGTTCTTGAAATACTCGAGCGCCTGCTCGCACTTTGCCTCGTCGTTGTAGTGGATCATCATCAGGGGCTCGCCCTGTTTCACCTGCGTGCCGACTTTCTTGATCTCCGAGACGCCGACCGAGTGGTCGATCTTGTCGCCGGCGTGTTCCTTGCCGGCGCCGAGGAGGTGCACGCCGCGCGCGATCATGGCGGCGTTAATCGTGTGGACGTAGCCGCGCTTCGGGGCGGGGAGTTTGCGGATGTGTTTCGCCGCCGGGAATTTTTCCGGGTGATCGATGTAGGTCGGGTCGCCGCCCTGGGCCTTCACGAGTTCCTTGAGTTTCTCGAGGGCGGAGCCGTCGGTGAGGTGGCGTTGGACGGTCTGCTTGGCGGAGAGCGTGGAGCCGGCGACGCCGGCGAGGCGGACGATTTCCATGCCGAGTTTGAGCACGAGGTCCTTCATGTCCTCGGGGCCGCCGCCCTTGAGGAGGGTGATGGCTTCCTTGACCTCGAGCGCCGTGCCGACGGTGTCGCCGAGCGGCTGGTTCATGTCGGTGACGAGGGCGACGCAGCGGCGCTTCATGGAGCGGCCGACGCGGGTCATGGAGCGGGCGAGTTGTTTGGCCTGCTCAAGGTCCTTGATGAAGGAGCCGTTGCCCCACTTCACGTCGATGACGAGGCCCTCGGAGCCTTCGGCGAGCTTCTTGGAAAGGACGCTGCCGGTGATCAGCGGGAGGCTGGGGATGGTGCCGGTCTCCTTGCGCAACGCGTAGAACTTGCCCTCGACGGGCGCCAGGTCGGGGGTCTGGGCGACGACGGCACCGCCAATTTTTGCGAGCTGAGCGGCGAACTGCTCGTTGGTGAGGTGGCCCTTGAAGCCGGGGACGGCGGCGAGTTTCTCGAGGGTGTTGATGATGTAGTCGTGCTCGACGCCGCACATCATGGGGACGACCACGCCGGCGGCCATCGCGAGCGGGACGAGGACGAGGGCGGTCTTGTCGCCGACGCCGCCCGTGGAGTATTTGTCGATCTTGGGCTTGGCGATGTGGGAGAGGTCGATGACCTCGCCGGAGAGCATCATCTCCTCGGTCAGGTCGGCCGTTTCCTGGGCCGACATGTTGGAGAAATAAATCGCCATCATGAGCGCCGCGAGCTGATGCTGCGGCATCTCGCCGTCGAGCGTGCTGTCCACGATGTAGCGGATCTCCTCCTGGGTGAACTCGCCGCCGTCGCGTTTTTTCTCGATGAGAAACTCAAACGTCGGCTTGATGAAACGGCGGGTCGGGATGGTGCGTTTATTGGTCATGTGGTGAGCGTGAGAGGGACTTGGCGGGCGTTGCGCGCCCGCGTAAAAGTTTGCGAGGCAACCGGCACCGCGGAAAAAGTCGAGCCGAAATTCCGGCCGGGGCGCGGTCGGCGCGCGGCCGCCGCCGCGACGGGCGGGCTAGTTTTTCCTCGCCCCGCCGGCCACCCACGCCGCCAGCACCGCGCGCTCGTGGTCGGTCATCTGCGTGATATTGCCGAGCGGCATGACGCGGGTGGCGACCGTCTGTTGATATATGCGTTGCGCGTTTTGCGCGATGGCGTCGGGCGTATGGAGCAGGACGCCGGCCGGCGGCTGCGCTAGGCCGGCGAACGTCGGCGTCGGCGCGTGGCACGTCACGCAGCGTTGCCCGATCACGGCCCGCACCTGATCAAATGTCACCGGGCCATCCAGCTTCGGCAACGGCGCGAGGTGCGGCGCCGTCAGCCACGCGACGCCCCCGAGCAGCATCGCGCCGAGGGCCGGATAGCGCCACTCGAGCGCGCCCTTGTGACGGCGATTGAAGAAATGCCGGATGCTCACGCCCGCCGCCGCCATCAGCGCGAGCACCAGCCACGCCTGCTTGTGCGCGAACGTCGAGGCGTAGTGGTTGCTGATCATGATGAACAGCACCGGGAGCGTGAAGTAGTTGTTGTGGACGCTGCGCTGTTTCCCGCGGAGGCCGTGGATGGGATCGGGCAGGCCGCCGGCGCGCATGGCCTCGACCATTTTCTTTT
>JBEANZ010000451.1:0-3419 GCA_041165185.1 Verrucomicrobiota bacterium
TGCGCTTATTTCTTCTTGGCGATTTTCAGGCTCTTGAATTTCCGCGTGAGGTCCGTGAGCGATTGCTCGACGCCCATGCGTTCGAGGCTGCTGGCGCCGACAAAGCCGTCACAATCGGTGCCCTTGATGACGCGCGCGGCGTCCTCGGGCGTGTTGATCGGGCCGCCGTGGCAGAGGAAATAGATGTCCTTCCGCACGGTGCGGGCGGCGTCGATGATGTCCTGCGTGACCTTCAGCGTGTGCTTCCAGCTCACGACGGCGCTCTTCACGCCGATGCTGCCGCCGACGGTGGTGCCGACGTGGGCGATGATCGCATCGGCCCCGGCCTTGGCCATCTCGATGGCCTCCGCGGGCGAGCCCACATAAACGATCGAGAAGAGGTCCATGCGGCGGGCGAGGGCGATCATCTCGTATTCCTTCTTCACGCTCATGCCGGTCTCCTCAGCACGCCGCGGAAATGGCCGTCGACGATCGTGTGGGTGGGGAAATTGTTCACGCCGGAGAAACCCATTTCCTTCACTTGGCCGAGCCAGTGCCACATGCGGCGGCGCGGGTCGGTGGCGTGCACGCCGCAGATGACGGGCACTTCCTCGACGACGGGCAGCACCTCAAACTCGCCGATCTCCATGGCGATAGCGTTGGCGTCGCCGTAGGCCATCATGCCGGCGGTGGAGCCGTGGCCCATCATGCGGAAACGGCCGCTATTATAGATGATGATGAGATCGGCGCCGCCTTTCTCGATGAACTTGGCGCTGATGCCGGTGCCGGCACCGGCGGCGATGATCGCCTGATTCTTCTTCAGCGTGGCGTCGAGACGGGCGCGCACTTCCTCGCGCGTGTAAGGGTTTCCTTTTCCGGTCCAGGGATTGGGCATGGTGGGAGTGTGAGTGAGGGTGAAGGTGAGAGTCGGGAAGGTGGGGCGGGCGTGGAGCGATGGGCGGGGACTGCGGACACCAGAGGTTGGGCGCGGTGGTGGCGATGAAAAGCACGGGTCACACACATTCAACCGACGATTTCGCACCCATCGGCGCGTGCGTGGTGGGGGCGATAGCGCGGCGTGCGCGGACTTTGCGTGCGTGTTTCGGGGTCGAGTTCACGGGTTGGAAAACCCGTGTCACCGCGCGGCTCAACGCACGACGGGGCGCGGTTCGGGGTGTTGGGCGAGGAGGGCGCGGAGTTGGGCGACGACTTCGGGTTGGGTGGCGGCGAGGTTCTTCGTTTCGAGCGGATCGGTGAGGTAGTCGTAGAGCTCGAGGTCGGCGGTCTCGGGCGCCGCGCCGATTTTTTTCCACTCGACGAGGCGGTGGCGCGCGGTGCGGACGGCGCGGCCGAGCAACTCGCCGCCGCGCGCGGGGGCGTTGCGCGGGAAGACGTGCACGATGTGATTCTTCACGCTGGCGGCGGGATCGCGGAGGACGGGGACGAGGCTGCGGCCGTCGAGGGTTTGCGGCACTTGGGGCGCGGGCAGCGCCGCGAGCGCGGCCAGCGTGGGGTAGAGATCCACCGTCTCAACCATCGCGGCGGTGCGGGTGCCGGGGCGCGTGACTCCGGGGGCGACGATGATCAGCGGGATGTGGTTGGCCTGTTCGTAGTTGGTGTGCTTGGTCCACATGCCGTGGTCGCCGAGGTGCCAGCCGTGGTCGCTCCAGAGGACGATGATGGTGCGGGCGGCGAGCGCGAGGCGGTCGAGCTCGTCGAGCACGCGGCCGAGCTGGGCGTCCATGTAGGAGACACTCGCGTAGTAGCCGTGGATCGTGGTGCGCTCGACTTCCTCGGTGAGCGGCGGGGTGTCGGGGAACGGCGTATAGTTGCTGATCTCGCCGAGGGTTTTGCCGGCGTAGGCGGGGGCGCCGTCGGGCGGCGTGCGGCGCGTGGCGAGCGGGAGGGCGGCGCGGTCGTAGAGGTCCCAGTATTTTTTCGGCACGGAAAACGGGAGGTGCGGGCGCACGAAGCCGACGGCGAGGAAGAGGGGCTCGGCGGGTTTTGCCTGCGCGCGGCGGAGGCTGGCGATGGCGGCGTCGGCGATGCGGGAGTCGGCGTAGGCGGTGTCGGGGAGGTCGGCGTTTTCCCAGGCGGCGCCGCGCGGGAGCTGGGCGGCGCGCACGCCGGGGGAGTTGGCGAAGAGCGCGGCCTCGCGCGTGAGCTGGCCACCGTCGGTGCTGGCGGGGAGCGCGTAGTCGATGACGAGGTCCGGGAGGAACGGCACGCTCCACGAGGCGGCGTCGCCGGTGTTGCCGTGGCCGACGTGAAAAACCTTTCCCATGCCCTCGGCGCGGTAGCCGTGGCGCATGAAATACTGCGGGAGCGTGACGGCGTCGGGCACGGCGCGGCGGAAATTCGTGGCGAGGTTGTAGATGCCGAGCGTGGTCGAGCGGGAGCCGACGAGGAGGGTGTTGCGGGAGGCGGCGCAGACGGCCTGGTTGCAGTAGGCGTTTTCGAAGAGCAGCCCGCGCGCGGCGAGCCGGTCGAGGTGCGGCGTGCGTGCGATGCGATCGCCGTAGGCGCCGAGGGTGGGCTTGAGATCGTCGACGGCGATGAACAGGACGTGCGGGCGCGGCGGCGGTGCGGCGGCGCGCAGCGCGGCGCAGGCGAGCAGGGCGAGCACGAGGTAGGCGGAGCGGAGCGGGCGGGAGGGCGGGTGCATGGGGCGGGGGCAAACTCGCCGCGCGCCCGGGCGGGAACAAGGCCCGAACGCACACATTCGCCCGGTGATTTTACACCTGCGTCCGGGACGGGACTGGAGTTTTCGGGGCGCGCGGGCACGGTGGGCGCGTGAAACGCCCACTCCGCTCTCCCCTCGGATTCCTCGTCGTCCTCGCCGTCGCGATCGGGCGGCTCGTCGCCGCCGCGCCGGCTGCGCGGCCCAACGTCATCCTCATCCTCGCCGACGATCTCGGCTACGAGACGATCACGGCCAACGGCGGCGAGTCCTACCGCACGCCGGTCCTCGATCGCCTCGCCGCGAACGGCGTCCGCTTCACGCGGTGTTACGCGCAGCCGCTGTGCACGCCGACGCGCACGCAACTGATGACCGGCCAGTCAAACGTCCGAAACTACATCAACTTCGGCACGATGGACCCGACGGCCACGACCTTCGGCCACCACTTCCAACGCGCCGGCTACCGCACCGGCATCGCGGGCAAGTGGCAGCTCGGGCAGGAAAAAAACCTCCCGCAGACGCTCGGGTTTCACGAGGCCTACCTCTGGCAACACACCCGCCGTCCCCCGCGCTACGCCAACCCCGGCCTCGAACACAACGGCGTGCCCCTCGATTTTTCCCACGGCGAATACGGCCCCGACCTCGTGCACGATTTCGTCCACGACTTCGTCACGCGCCACCGCGCCGAGCCGTTCTTCCTCTACTACCCGATGATGCTCACGCACGACCCCTACCAGCCGACGCCAGCGAGCCCCGACTG
>JBEANZ010000452.1:0-2840 GCA_041165185.1 Verrucomicrobiota bacterium
GACAATCTCTACCGCACCAACGTCACCAACTCCAAGCACGCCACCGAGTCCGTCTCCGCGACCTACCTGCGCGGCGACGTCGCGCTCCTCGACCGCCGCCTCCTGCTCGTCGGCGGCGTGCGCGTCGAACAGACCAACACCGCCGCCGAGGGCCCGCTCACCGACCTCACGCGCAACGTCCAGCGCGACGCCCAAGGCCGCGCGCTCCGCAACCCCACCACCGGTGCCGTCATTCCCATCACGACCGACGCCCTCGCAACCTCGAAGCTCACGTTTCTCGAGCGCGAATCGCACGTGAAGCGGGAATATCTCCGCCTCTTCCCCTCGCTCAACGCCACCTACCACCTCCGCGAAAATCTCCTCCTCCGCGCCGCCGTTTCGACGAGCCTCGGCCCGCCCGACTTCAACCAATACGCCGGCGGGATCACGTTGCCCAACACCGACAACCTCCCCGCCGCCAACAACCGCATCGTCGTCAACAACGCCGCGATTAAACCGTGGACCGCGAACACCGTGAAGGTGCGCCTCGAGTATTATTTCGAAGGCGTCGGCCAGGTTTCCGTCGGCGCCTACCGTCGCCATTTTCAGAATTTTTTCGGCGCGACGGTGTTCCCCGCCACGCCGGAATTCCTCGCGCTCTACGGCCTCGATGCCGGCGAGTTCGGCGCCTACGAAGTCAGCACGCAGCGCAACCTCGCCGAGACCGTCCGCATGGAGGGCCTCGACGTCAGCTACCGGCAGGCGCTCACATTTCTCCCGCACTGGGCGCGCGGCCTGCAAGTCTTCGCCAACGGCAGCCTCCAACGCAGCAACGTCCCGCGCGGCCAGCTCGCGAGCAACGATTTCAACGAGATCCCGCGCAACGCCGCGTGGGGCTTCAGCTTCACGCGCCCGCGCTACAACCTCCGCCTGAACTGGACGTGGCGCGCCGATCAAAACCAAGGCGCGGTGACGGGCCTCGGCATCGAACCCGGCACCTTCAACTACACGCCCGGCTACACGAAGCTGGATGTGCTCGGCGAATTCACGGTCTGGAAACGCCTCACCCTCTTCGCGAATCTCCGCAACGTCACCGACATCCCCGACAAAGGCACAACGGTCGGCCCGAGCACGCCCCCACACGCGACCCTCCGGTTCGTCGAGCGCTACGGCACCCTCTGGACAATCGGGATGAAGGGGACGTTTTGAGTCGTGGACGAGGCGTCCCGCCTCGTCCTTTCACGGCGAGGTGCCCGCACGATCCGCCGGCAGTGGCTCGGCAATTCGGATCAAGAGCTCGATCGCCACGACGCGGCGCTCGGGTGCGAGTTTGTCCAAGTGACTACGGTCGGCGTGCGCCAAAAGAGCGTCGCGCAGCGTCTCGAATGGCGCGTTAGCGTCGGACACGCTCTCTAACACCGCGAGGGCGGCGGCGGGTTTGGTGAGCCGCGCAAACTTCACGAACCCTTCTAACGCGAATCCAAAAACGTCGGCGTCTTTGGGATTCTCGGCACACCATCGAACGAGCCTGGGAAGAACCGCGCGCCAGTCGTCGGGTTGGTCATCGCACAAGCGAGTGAAAACCGATCGGCAAGATTCCCAGTCGGGTTCCCGTAGCACAGCTTGAATCGCGCATGCTCGGGCTTCGGGGATTCGAGTCGCCTGACTCGCGAGGACGAAAGCGAGGCCCCAATGAGCGAGTGCGTCGTCGTAACCGAGCTCGCGGGCTTGGCGGATGGCAGCTTCGGCTTCGGCGGCGCGGGCCAAATTTTGGGCGAGTATTAGGCCAAGGCCGAACCGGGGTAGTGCCCACGTCGGGCGAAGTTTGATCGCCTTCCCGACAGCGAGTTCGGCCTCTCGCGGCTGGTTAAGTTTCGCGAGGAGAAAGCCCCCGAAGTCGCACCAAACCACACTGTTTTTGGGATCGATTTCGAGCGACTTTCGGAATGCTGCTTCGGCTAGACTCCATGCCGATTTCTCCCTCAAGAAATCGGTGAGTTC
The DNA here is from genome assembly GCA_041165185.1 of Verrucomicrobiota bacterium. Classification (GTDB taxonomy): domain Bacteria; phylum Verrucomicrobiota; class Verrucomicrobiia; order Opitutales; family Opitutaceae; genus JBEANZ01. The sequence continues at coordinate 1,981 of JBEANZ010000452.1, forward strand.
TGCCCACCATTCCGACGACTTGGGTTTGAACCCGAGCTTCTTGCGCAGCGCCGTGGGCATCCGTTCGAAAAACGCGAGCACGTCGCTCTCCGGCACGTGCTGTTTTCCTTCGGCTACGTCGAACCACTCGGAGAACGAGTTGAAGGCATCGTTGTCCCAACTCTCGCGAATGGTCGCGTGGATCAAATCGCGTCGGGCATCTGCTGTCGCGGATCGGGTCAGGGCGCTGTGGAGAAAATCGCGGGCGTCGCGCATTCCGTCGGGGCCGCACTCCGCCGCCTGTCGCGCAACCTTTGCCAGAGTGTCAGCGTGGGCTTGGTCCGGGAAAACCAGCCGGAGAATCGCCACGAACCAATCGAAGCGACTGCGCGCCGCTCGGCCGTGCCGCATGAGGTAGTGGATGTTGGAAAACCGGTCCGCGAGCAGGTATCTCTTGCGCTTCGGATGGCCGGCGGGTTCGGCGACGTGGCCGGCTTTCACGAGCGCGCGGAGCTGCGCGCTGACTTGATTGCTCGGCACTCGTGTGACGCGGGAAATCGTGGCGACGTCCACCGGGTCCCAGTTGAGCGCGACGGCGTCGAAGATGCGCTGCTGCTGCACGGGGAGCGCGTCGACGATGGATTTGAAGTAGGGCGTAAACTCGTCGAGCAGCCGCTCAAGGTCGGCGCGGATGTCGCCGCGCAGGCCCTCGGCGAGCAGGCGGTAGAAGGTCTTGATGAGCCGCGGATTTCCGCCGGTGAGCAGGTGCAGCGAGCGCATCGTGCCCTCGCGTTCGTGCACGGCTTTTTCGACCGCAGCGTCGCCGCGGGTCTGGGCGAGCGTGAGCAGGCAGGACTTCATTTCCTCCAGCGAAAGCGGCT
>JBEANZ010000453.1:0-5894 GCA_041165185.1 Verrucomicrobiota bacterium
CCGCGACGGCGAGCACGGGCTCGAGATCGTGGACGCGGCCGAGGTTGCCCGAGTAGGCGACGACGAATTTTTCGGCGAGGCCCCATTCGGCGCGCAGCGCGGCGGAGGCGATGGCGGGCACGGGCCGCAGGCCGGCGGGGGGCCAGTTGGCGAGGAGCGAAATTTTCCCCGGCGCGACGCCGGCACGCGCGAGGGTCGCGGCCATGTCGGTGCCAAGGGTGACGCACGCGGCGGCGCGGCGCCATGCGAGATCGCGGAACGGGCGGACGCAGGCGAGCCAGCGTTGGCCGGCGAGCGCGATGGCGAGTTCGGGGTAGATGTCCTGCACCCAGTGGATGACGCGCGCGCCGCGCGGCCAGACGGCGAGTTGGACGCCGAGGCCGAGCAAGGGCGGGTCCGTCATGGCGACGACAGTGTCGCCGGGCCGCGCGATCGCGAAGGCGCGCAGGATCGCGCCGAGGAAAAACGCGACGAGGGCGGCGGCTTTGTCGAGGAGGCCGAGGCCGGCGGGGCGCGGGCCGCGGACGCGGAGGATGCGGACGCCGGCGCGCGTTTCCGTGCGCGGGACGGCGCCGCCGGGATGGCTCGCGATGACGGTGACGTCGTGGCCGCGCGCGGCGAGGCGCGGCGCGAGATCGGCGAGGAGCTGCGCGGTGGCGGGCTCGTCGGGCCAGTAAAAGCGGTTGATGAAGATCAGCCGCATCAGCGGGCGGGAGCGGCGCGGAGCGCGCGCAGTTCGGCGGCGACGAAAGACTCGTAGCGCGAGAGCAGCCAGCAATAGCGCAGGCCGGGGCCGCCATCGAGGAAGCCGCGCCGGAGGAAATACTGGTAGGCGAAACGCGCGGCGGCGCGGAAGGGCAGCGCGTGGCTGGCGCGCTTCAGCGCGCGACGGCGGCGGAGCGCGTCGCCGGAAAACAGCTCGCGGGGCGACCAGGGGGCGTCGGCGTGAAACTGTTCGCGCGCCTCGGCGCGGGCGTAGCGGCGGTGTTTTTCGAGCCACTCGGTTTCGCCGCCGGCGGAGAGATCGTGTTGGTAGTTGGCGCGGAGGCGGTCGAGGCGCATGGCGGGGGCCTCGCGTTGGCCGTGGCCGACCTCGATGAACGCGAATTGCGGGGCGCGCACGAAGCGCGCCTGCCACGCGGGGAAATCCGTGCAGCGCGGAATCCAGCGGCCGCGGAACATCATCTTGGGCGCGACGTAGAAGCCGTCGACGTCGGTGCGGGCGGCGGCGGCGCGGCATTCGGCGACGAGGGCCGGCGTCATCTGCTCGTCGGCGTCGAGGTGGAAGACCCAGGGGTGGCGGAAGGGGATTTCGCGTTGGGCGAAATTGCGCTGGCCGGCGAAGTTGTCGAAGCGACGGGTGAACACGCGCGCTCCGGCCGCGCGCGCGAGGGGGACGGTCGCGTCGGTCGAACCGGAGTCGAGGACGACGAGGTCGTCGCAGCCGGCGGCGGAAGCGAGGCAGGCGGGGAGGTTGCGTGCCTCGTTGAGGGTCAGAATGACGACAGAAAACATAAGGCGGGCGCGGGTGCGCGGGAGCCGGCGGCGAGGGCCGCGAGGGCGTCGCGTTCCTGGAGCCGCGCGTAGTGCAGCGCGCAGAAGTAACACAGCCACCACGTGAGCACGACGGCGACGTTGCCAAAGGGAAACTCGACCCACGCGTAGAGCAGGATGAGGCCGCAGCCGGCGAACAGGTAGCCGGGCAGCGCGCTCACGAAGTGGCGGCGCCGCAAGCCAAGGAGCGGGACGAGGCCGAGCGCGCCGAGGAGGGCGGTGCCGACGTAGCCGTGCTCGGCGAAGGACTGGAGCCAGTCGCTGTGGGCGTCGTTGTAGAAAACGGGCAGACCGTCCTGCGGGGAATCCAGCGTGTTGTAGCGCATGAAGACGTGCGGATAGGAGGCCATGCCCCAGCCGAAGACGGGCTGGTCCTGCGCCATGCGCCAGGTGTTGCGGTAGAGCACGACGCGCGCGCCGATGCTGCCGCGGGCGCGCATGTCGGCGAGTTGTTCCCGCGTCTTCGCGACGCGCTGGTCGATGCTCTCCTTGGCGACATACCAGATGCCGGCGACGGCGAGCGCGACCGCGGCGAGCGCGCCGGCGATGGGCAAGACGGCGGACTCCTGAAACCGGCGGCGTTTCTGCACCAAGCGCACCATCCAATGCGCGAGGGCGGCGACGAGCAGCAACGCCATCAACGCGGTGCACGAGCGGGAGGTGCTGAGCGGCGCGGTGACGGCGATGGCGAGGACGATGACGAGCCCGACGAGGGCGGGCGAGTGGTAGGCGTCGCGCGACTCGCGTCGCCGCGCGTAATGCCACACGAGCCCGAGGCACGCCGCCGCCATCAGCACGGCGAAGGCGCCCCAGTGGTTGTGGTAGACGAACGAGGAGAAAAAGAATTTCTGCGGCGAGGGGACGGCGTCGAAGAAGAGGCCCTTGGCATGCGAGAGTTTCTGCACGGTGCCGAAGACGGCGAGGACGAGGGTGTTGAGGACGGCGAGAAGCAGCAGGCCGCGCAGCGCGCGACGCTGGCGCACGAGCAGCACGAGGTTGAAACACGAGAGCCAGACGACGTCGATGAGCCAGAGCTGTTTCAACGCGAGCAGCGGCCGCGCCGAGCTGGGCCAGCCGGGGCGCGCGCCGCCGGGCGCGAGCACGACATCGGCGCCAAAGCGCAACTCGCGGAGGTTGGGGTTGAGGCAGGCGACGAGGACGAGGGCGTTGAACGCCACGAGCGGCCACAGCCAGACGAGCGGGCGCATCGCGCCCTCGCGCCACGCCGCCGAATCGCAGACGGCGGCAAACGTCAGCAGCAGCCCGAGCGTGCCCCACCAGCGGAGGTAGGGGCGCACGAAGTCGGCCCCGCCGCCAAACGCCCACGTGGTCCCCACGAAAAAAATCCCGACGTGGATCAACACGAGCCACTCCAGCGGGAGTAGCGGCCGGGTGGCCGGCCCGGGACGCGCCGAGACGCCGGGCGGATATTTCAACTCGCCCGACGCGGGATGCGGCTGCGCGGAATCGCTCATCGGTGTGGCGCCGGCAGGCGGCGGTAAAACTCGGCGAGGGCGAGCGCGGAGTTTTCCCACGCATATTCTCGCAGCACCCACTCCTGCGCACCGGCGCCCAGCGCGTGCAACGCCGCCGGACCCTGCGCCGTCGCCTCGACCAACGCCTCCGCATACCGCGCCCACGGCACGCACCAGCCGCGCCCGCGGTTGAGTTCGCGCCACGGCGTGGTGTCGGTGACGAGGGCCGGCACGCCGTGCGCCATCGCCTCGGCGATCACGAGGCCGAAATTCTCGGTGTGCGACGGGAGCACGAAGAGCGAGGCGATCGCGTAGGGCGCGGGATGGCCCTCGCCGGAAAACGCGCGCACGCGGCCGCCGGCGGAGTTGCGCATCGCATAGGTCTCGAGCTCCTCGGCCGTGTAGTCCTGCGGGATGCCGACGAGCAGCAGCAACCAGTCGTGCGGCGCGCGCTCCAGCCAGAGATCGATGAGTTCGAGGACGCGTTTCTTCACGTGGAAGCGCGAGTAGAACAGCGCCACGGGCCGCTCCGCCACGGCGGGACACGCGGCGCGCCAGTGGGCGCGAGCGGCGGCGATCTCGGCGTCGGCGGGGCGGTCGACGCCGTTTGGCGCCACGCACACGGGCTGCGTAAACCCGAGCGCGCGAACCTCGGCCTCCTCCTCCGGGCTCGTCACGTGCCAGCCATCCACGGCCTCGAGCGCGCCGGGATGGAGGAAGGCACGGGCGAGTTTTTTCTTCCAACCGCGGTGATGCCACGCCCACGCGCTCATCATGCCGCGCGGCGAGAGGACGAGTTTCGCGCCGCCCGTGCGGGCGCGATCATGCGCGTAGTGGAGCGTGCGCAACCAGAGCGAGTGGTGATGGATGACCTCGGCATCGCTGGCGGCGACGGCGCGGCGCAAGCCGCGCGAAGGGCAAATCGCCTGCGGCCAGTCGCGCTGAAACACGTGGGTGCGCAGCGTGCCGACGGTGGCCTCGCGCGGTTGATAGGCGTCAGTCGCGAGCAACTCGACCTCGTGGCCGACGCGAGCGAGCGCCCCGCTGAGGGCGAGCACGGAGCGGCTCGGCCCGCCGTGGCGCTCCTCGAGGCTGGGGACGATGTGGCAGAGTTTCATCTCCGGTGGGTGCGGGGCAGCGAGGCGGGTGAGGATGAGGTGAGACGGCGACCGGACACGGGGAGATATTGGAGAGAGCAGACTCCGCGCGGGGTTTGCATGACAAGAGGCAAGCGGGACGACTTCACGAGGAAGAGTTTTTCGATCGGGCCGACCCCGTTAGGTCGGCGGCCGTGGGCCGGCGGCGGGGCGGGGTTGGAGCACGCGCAAGACCGCCAGCCGGGCCGGCTCCTCGAAAAATTTCCACGTGAGCCAGCCCACGGCGACGCACGTCCCGCCGGCTCCGAGCCAGAAAACGATTTGCGCGCACCAGTCGGCCGGTGTGGCGAGGACGCGTTGGGCGGGCAGGAGCTTGTCGCGCAACAGCGCGCGCAGCGGAAGGTGCGAGAGGTAGATCGAGTAGGAAATGCGGCCGAGCAGCACGAGGGCGGGGTGCGCGAGCCAACCCATCGGGGCGGCCGGGGCGGGGCGGGTCGCGCGCTCAAGCACGAGGCCGGCGGCGAGGGCGACCAGGGTGTAGCCGGCGAGTTCGACGAAGGGCGTGGCGCGCGACCAAGGCGTCACGATCGCCAGAGCGAGCACGCCCCAGCCGAGCCAGCGCGGGCAGCGCGCCAGCCAGGCGGGCGCCATCGTCGCGAGCACCCCGCACGCGAACGCATCGAGGCGGCCCGGGGTGAGCACGAGGATCGGCACCCAGCCGGCGCCGGTGGCGACGCAGGCGCCGCGAAACACAAGCGCGAGCGCGATCGCGGCGAGCGCGAGCCGCGGCCAGCGGGCCGGCGCCACGCGTCGAGCGATCAGGAACGCGAGCACGTAGAATTGGACCTCGACGGCGAGCGACCACGCGACGTCGAGTGCGGGATTGGTGAAGCGGGCGTCGAGGGCGTTGCGGACGTTGGAGGCGAAGGTGACATACCACGGCCACGCGCCCTCGTGCGCGAGCAGCCAGCGGAGTTTCTCCGTGTGGCCGGTGGCGGTGAGCAGCGGCTTCAGCAGGGCGAAGACGACCAGGTTGACCGCGAGGTAGAGCGGCGCGATTTTCGCGATCCGGCGCAGCCAGAAGCGCCGGGCGAAACCGGGCGTGCCGTGGTGGTCCGCGAGTTGCCGCGCGATCAGGAACCCGGACAACGCGAAGAAGAGATCGACGCCGTGGCCGGCGAATTCGGCGAGCGTCGCGACGCGCGCGCCGATCGCGCCGACGGGGTCGTAGACGAACAGGTGGTGGAGCAGCACCGCGAGGATCGCGAGGCCGCGCAGGCCGTCGAGCGCGGGCAGCCGATCGCGGGCCGGGACGGCGAGGGATGCGACAGGCGGGAGCGTCATTCAGGACTAGGGCTGATCGCGCGGAGCGCGGCGAGCAGGCCGGCGGTCGTCTGCGCGTAGGTGTAGCCGGCGATGCGGGCGGCGACGGCGGTGCGGATTTTTTCTCGCGTGGCGGGCAGCGCGAGGGCGGCGAGGGCGGCGGCGAGTTTTTTGCGGAGCGCGTCGGGCGCGTCGGCGGCGAACGCCCAGCCCGTCGGGTCGTCGGTGACGAGGTCGCGTTGGCAGCCGACGAGGTCGCTCACGAGGGCGGGGACGCCGAGGTGCATGGCCTCGTTGACGGCGAGGCCCCACGTCTCGTAGTGGCCGCGCGACGGCAGCACGAAGAGATCGGCGGCGAGGTAGCGGGCGGGCATTTCGGACTGGTTGGCAAACGGGAGAAAATACACGGCGCCCGCGGGCGCGGCCGCGGCGTCGGCGCGGAGGG
>JBEANZ010000454.1:0-5408 GCA_041165185.1 Verrucomicrobiota bacterium
AGTTCGCGCCGCGCTTCTTCGCTGCCGTCGGCCAGCCATTTCTCGTAGGCCGCCATGGCGCGGAAGGCGTGGCCGTTGTCGGTCTTCTGGTCGGCCTTGGCAAAGGTCACGCGGTCGCGGCAGTGGATTTTGCCCAGAAAGAAGCGCTTCAGGAACGAACCCATGAGGTGGAGCGTGAGGGCGTGGCCGTCCACGTCTTCGACGAGCTTCTCAAACTCGCTGAGCATTTCCTTTTTCCCGGCGTCGTCGGTGTGCGGGAGGTTCGGACGGTCGCTGCCGGTGACGCCGTGGGCCTTGAGCAATAAGACGCCGGCGGCGCGCGCGAGGCGGGTGAGCTTTTCCTCGCGCACGGTCTGGCCGAGGAAGGCGCGCAGGTCGGGAAGGGCATAACGGGTGGTGACGACGCACAGGCCGTGGCTGGTGGCGGCGAGATCGCCGAGCAATTTTGCGAGGGCTTTGTCTTTCAACTCGCCGGGTGGAAACGCCGTGGACGATGGCGGGTGTTGGAGCGGTTCGAGGCCGTCGAGGATGAGGAGGCAACGCCGCTGGCCGACAATACGGGCAAGCCGCGTCGCCTTCTCGTGCGCCCCGGCGCTGCTGGCGGCGAGCGCCTTGTCCTGGTCGCCGCCGAAGAAGGTGAGCGCGGCCTTGAGAAATAAGTCGGAGTCAGGAGCGACCGTCTCGCGCGTGCCCTGGCTGTAGAAGGACCACGCGAAGACGGCATCGCACCCGGGCCAGTCCTGCGCGGCGAGGTCGGCGGCCCACTTGGCGACGAGGGAGGTTTTCCCCTCGCCGCCGAGGGCCACCACCACGACCACATGCGCCCGGCCCTTTTCGGCCCGCACCGCTTTGGCCCACGAGTCCGCCAGAAGCGCGGTTTCTGTTTCGCGTCCGATGAGTTCCACCGGCGCGTATTTCAGGATGCGCGAAATATCGGCACGGCAAAGGAGCGCGGCTGGCGACTTCGGTTGCGCGTGGGCCTCGACCAGCAGTTCGACGCCGGCCTGAATATTTCCCAGGGTGACTTTCGTTTCCGCCGCCGCTTTCAACAGCTCGTTCATCCCGCGGCTGATGTGGCTCAGCGCACGGTCCGCCGCCTCAATTGAGCGCGCCACCTCCAGGCTCAGTGAGCCCGCTTGGCGAAGCGCATCCGTCGCCGCCGCCAGAGTTCGCAGTAGATCCGGCACCTGAGTCAGCACCGGTTTCAGCTCGGCCAAGGCCGCCTTGTTGTCGTTCACCCCGCCGAGAATTTCCGCGAAAAACCGCAGTGAAACCGCCGCATAAGCCTTCCCGCCCTGCGCAAAATTCGTCTTGAGCGACTCGACCAGATCGTGCGCAAAGTCGCCGGCGATTTTCCCCGCCAGCATCGCCACAAACTCCGCCTCAAGTTTGTCCGCTCCCTTCGTCTGGCGGTCGGCCTCGCGCAAAATTTCTTCCCACAGCGCCGCGCTGATCACGACCGTCGGCGTGCCCGTGAGATAGGGCGTAAGGCGGCCGACGATTTCAACGTCCTGCAACGCCGCGCCCGCCTCCCGCACCGGGTCGGCCACGACTGCGAGCCACCACTCCGAAGCTGCGTTCGCGAGAGCGAGCAGCCGCTTCTTCTCTTTCTTCTGACCAGCCACCTCGCAGGCTTCTGCAAACCGCCGCAACCGGGCGGCGACCGCCAAGGCCTGCACGTGCGCAATGTCGCGATTGGTCAGCAAGTCCCGGGTCGCCTCCTGCAATTCCTTTCGCTTGTCCATCGCCGCCGCGATGCGGTTGAGCGCCAGCCCGGCCACCGCTCCCGCCACCGTCGCCGTCGGCGCAATCCACCCGCACGACCCACTGGCCACCAGATCGGCAACCGGCCCGCAATCCTTGATAACTTGAATCGCCGTCCCTCCCATCGCCGCCGACAAAAGTGAGAGCCGTGAAAGATCGATTTTGGACATGGTGGGCGGGGAAAAGCTGGGTTCGGCGGGCTGTATGGAGCAAAGGAAAAAACAGCCTCGCCCCCGCGCGAGGCGACAGGAAGCGGGCTGCGGCCACACTCGTCCACGGGCGGGACGCCCGTGCCACCCAAACCTCGATTCGTCCGACCTCACACCTGGTTGCCCGCGCACGACGCTGCCGCGCGACCGACTTCGCGCCCCTTGCCGGACTGACAGACCCCGCCGCCCTCGCGCCGTGTGGCGGCGCGCCGCACGTTTTGTTTTTCACGCTCAGCGCGGCGTTCGTAGCGGCGACGCCTCCGTCACCCACCAACTCGCTCCGGGTCCCTCGCCTTGCCCTCTCCTTCGCTCGCTCTCCCACCCTTTTCCATGCTGACCGCACCCGCCTCGCCTTGCTCTTCCGTTCGCCCCCGCCCGCTGCGCCTTGCCGTCGGTGCCGCGCTCGCAATCTCCGTCAATCTCCTCGCCCAAGTCGCCCCCGCACCCTCGCGCGCCGCCGCGCCGGCGTCCCCCTCCGCCGCATCCGCCGCCCCTGACGACCTCGTGCAACTCTCCCCGTTCGAGGTCCGCTCCGATGCCGACCGTGGATATCTCGCCACCTCCGCGTTGTCCGGCACGCGGCTCAACACCAAACTCGAGGACCTTGCCGCCTCCCTCTCCGTCGTCACCAAGCAGCAGCTCCAGGACACGGCCGCCGTCGATATCAACGACATGTTTCTCTACGAGGCCAACACCGAGGGCGCCTCGCAGTGGACGAGTTTTTCCAACGACCGCGGCACCATCAGCGACGACGTGCAGGCCAACCCCACCGGCGCCACCCGCATGCGCGGCCTCACCGCCGCCAACACCGCCATCGACGGCTTCTCCAGCTCGCTCCCCTTCGACACCTACAACGTCGACTCCGTCGAAATCTCGCGCGGCCCCAACTCCTCCGTCTTCGGCCTCGGCCAGTCCGGCGGCGGCGTGAACATCAACGCCTCGCGCGCGAATCTCACGCGCGACCTCACGAGCTTCGGCACGCGCATCGACAGCTACGGCGGCGTCCGCACCAACTTCGATCTCAACCGCCCGCTGATCCGCGACCGGCTCGCGGTGCGCTTCCTCGGCGTGCACGACGACAAGGGCTTCGAGCGCCAGCCGTCCTCCGAAGTGATCCGCCGCCTGCAAGTCGCGCTGACGGCGCGACCGTTCAAGCGCACGACCATCCGCGGCAGCTTCGAATCCTACCGGAATAATTTCAACCGCCCCAACTCCACCACGCCGCGCGACGGCATCTCCGACTGGATCGCCAACGGCCGCCCCACCTACGATCCGATCGCGCAGACCGTGCATTTCCTCGGCGGCGCGCCCGAGATTCGCGGCGTCACCGCCGCGCTCGAAAACACGTTGCTCCCCTTCGGCATCGCGCCGACCGACACCGCGTTCACCACCTACCCGAGCGCCTACATCCGCAACGGCCAGATCCAGCGCTACGAGATCAACGCGCTCCCCACCGCCACCGGCACGGGCCCGACGAGCGTCAACGCCACCGGCCTCCACCTGCTCACGAGCGGCACGTTCTACAACCGCTTCACCTCGCAATATCCGCTCTACGTCACGCGCGGCATCACCGACAAATCCCTCTACGATTGGACCGCCGTCAACATCACCGCGCCCAACTTCGGCGCGACGAAGGGCGAGACCTCCAATGTGAGTTTCGAGCAGGTGTTCCTCCGCACCGCGCGCCAGCACCTCACGCTCCAGGTGAGCTGGCAGAAGGAGCGCACGTTCACCAACAACCGCTCCTTCCTCGGCAGCTACGGCAACGCCGGCGGCAAACTCCAGGTCTCGATCGACATCAACGAGCGGCTCCTCGACGGCACGGTGAACCCCTACTTCCTCCAGCCCTACCTCGGCTACCCGCGCCCCGGCTACAACAAGTCAAGCAACGCCAACGATAACTACCGCTCCGTCCTCGCCTACGAGCTGGACCTCACGCGCGAAAAAAATCCGCTACGTTTTCTCGGCCGCCACCGCGCGTCGGGCTACGGCGAGTTTCGCTCCGTCCACACCGCGAACCTCGGCTTCACCGACACGCTCTCCTCCAACGAATCCTGGATCTCCCCGACCGGCATCGCCGCCAGCCGCAACAGCGCCGGCTACCGCTACTACGCCCACTATCTCCTCGGCGACGCCACCGGCTACAACGTCGATTACGGCGCGCCCGGCATCAAGGCCCCGCCCTTCGGCACCACGCTCCGCTACTACAACGGTGTCACCCAGCAGTGGGTGAACGAGCCCGTGGAGTTCGCCGAATATTTTTACGCCAACCGCCCCAACCGCCGCCTCCTCAGCACCGTCGGCGGCACGTGGCAGGGCTTTTTCCTCGGCGACCGCATCGTGCCGACGTTCGGGTTTCGCCGCGACGCCAACCGCACCCGCGACGCCAACAGCGCCATCGGCGCGAGCACCGCGACGGACGGTTTTCTCGTGCCCCCCAACCCACGGCTCTACGGCGCGAGCGACTGGGTCCACAACAGCGGGAAGACCACGACCAAGGGCGCCGTCGTGAAACCCCTCGGCTGGCTCCACCTCCTCTACAACCAATCCGACAGCTTCACGCCCGGCTCCCTCGCGTTCGATGTCAACGGCCAGCCCCTCTCCGATCCGAAGGGCAAGACTCGCGACTACGGTTTCCAGTTTCTCCTGCTCAACGGCCGCCTCTCCATCCGCGCGCAGCAATACGAGACCGTGGACAGCGGACGCGGCGACGGCACCGTCAACACCTACATCCAGCGCACGCTCCGCATGGACTACGAAACCTCCGTCACCGATCCGTGGCTCACCAAATGGATCGGCGACGAGGTGCTCGCGAAAAATCCCACGTGGACGCCCGAGCAGGTCGCCGCCGACGTGATCAAACGCACCGGCGTCGATCCCGTTTTCATCGCGAGCCACATCGGCAAGACCCACGGCGACCACAGCGACGCCACCTCGCGCGGCAAGGAAGTCGAGATCGCGTTTAACCCCACGAAATTCTGGACGCTCCGCGGCACGGCGACGCAGACGCGCGCATTCAACGGCCAGGTCTCCGCCGAAATCCAGAGCTACATCCAGCAACGCCTCACCGTCTGGAAAACCATCACCGGCCCCAACACCGGCAACCTCTGGTGGAAGACGCCCATCTCCGGCACGACGCCCGAAACGTTCTACACGAACAACGTCCAAGCGCCTCTCAGCCTCCTCGTCGCCACGCAGGGCAAACAGCGCACGCAGACGCGCGAGTATCGCTTCAACGTCGTGACGAACTACCGCCTCGCCGGCCTCACCGATCAACGCCACCTGAAAAACCTCGATGTCGGCGGCGCCATCCGCTGGGAAGGCCGGGCCTCGATCGGCTTCTACGGCGCCGCGCCCGACCCCGACCGCATCGTCCGCACCTACGATCCCGACCGCCCGATCTGGGACAAGACCCGCTACTACCTCGACCTGACG
>JBEANZ010000455.1:0-2585 GCA_041165185.1 Verrucomicrobiota bacterium
CGGCGCCGCGAGGTAAACGAGCGAGAGCGCCATCGCGCCCGCGCCGAGGGCGACCATCACGCTCGCGGGATGCGAGGGGCCGGCGCGCGCCCGCGCCACCGCCCCGAGGAGAAACAACAACGTCGCGCCGCCGAAAACCCCCGCGACGGCAACGCGCATCGCGCGAACCGCACCGCGGTCCGCCTGACACGCCCGCGCCGCCGCGCGAATCGCCGACCACCGAAACCACACGGCATATGCGACGAACGCCGGCGCGAGCCAGCCGAAGCGGTAGTCCTCGAGCGTGCGCCACCAGAAGGACTGCTCCCACGCCACAAATCCCAACAACGCCGCCCCCGTCCCAAGCGCCGCCGCGATCGGACGGCTCACGGCGGAGGCGGATTTCTCCGGTGCCGGTGACGGCGAAGAATCGGTTACGGGCGGTGACGACATCGGGCGGCGGAGGGCAACGTGATCGAGCGAGGCGCGGGCGCGACTGGAAAATCCTCGGCGCCCGAACTCCGGCGGGCACGCCGGAAGTCGCGCGCGTCGCCTGAAGGATCGGCCCCCTGCGCGCGCCGGGCGGTATGACAAACTCGCCGAGGACTCCCGCAGAACGTCCCTTGACAGAGGCAAACGGTCCCCGCACGCCGTTACGTGATGAAGCTCCAATTGGCCCGCCCCTCCACTCTCACGCTCAGTCGCGCCCTCGCGTTTCTTGGCACCGCTGTCGCCGCCAACGCCGTCACCCTCACGCCGGAGCCGGCCGACTTTGCGGTGGGCTTCGGGGGCTTGGCGCTCGGCTTCATCGTGTGGCGCAATTTCCGCCGCACCCGCAAGAACGGCGCCGACGCGAGCTGAGTTTCCGTCTACGCCCCCGCCGTTGTTCGCGGCCTGCACGGTGCCGGCCGAATCACGCGGGCTGGCTCCGGTCGGGCAAATTTTTCCAATGATACCCTTCCTCCGCCAGACGGCCACTTCCGCACTCCCGCGGCTCCTTGTTTTTCTCGTCGTCGCGGCCAACGCTTACGCCGGGCCCGCCCCCCTCGCGCCGGAGCCGGCGGATTTTGCGTTGGGCTTTGGCGGCCTCGCCTTGGGCTACATTGTCTGGCGAAACGCCCGCCGCGCCCGCGCCGGACGGGGCGAGTAAAGCCTCGGTTCGCACGGCACACGGCCGCATGGCACGCGAGTTGGCCGGTGCGCTCAGCGGCGGAAAAGATTGTCCAGCGCGCCGAAGTTTTTCAGCGGGGCATTTTTCTTCGCGCCAACGGCGGCGGTCACGATGGGTTTCGCGGTGGGCTCGCTCGCGGGTTTCGCGGCGGCGGGGGCGAGGTCGGCGAGCAGGCGATCCAGTTTCTTCGCCGACACCGGCTCGGCCGTGCCCAACTCCTGCGCGAACAGGCTCACGCGGAATTCCTCGATGAGCCAACGCAGCGCCTCCACCGCGGCCGAGGGCGGGCGGGCGGTCTCGACCGCCTTGGCGCCCGGACGCGACGGGGGCGTCGCGGCTCCACTCAGGCGCGCGAACGCCGCGAGGTAGGGCGCGAGTTGGGCGGCGCGCTCGGCGTCTTTCGAGGGATTTTTCCGCGCGCGGTCGGCGCGCCACTGCATCGCCTTCAGGTAACGCGGCAGTTGCGCCAACCGCGCGAACGGCGTCGCCCGCAAAAAGTCCGGCGGCACGAGCGCCGAGAGATCGCGGTCGAGACCGGGATACGGCGCGGCGACGACCAGCAGCGTTTGCCGCAGCTCAAGAATCTCGCGCACGAGCGCGACTGTGCGCGGCACGAGCCCGCGCAGATCGGCGCGCGCGGAGTCGAGCGCGGCCGCGAAGGCGGCGGCGTCCAGAGCGTAGGCGGACGCGCCGCTGTTGTAGGGCGGGGTCGTCGACCCCGCCGCGACTGACGCGGGACGTTCGCCGCCGGACGGCGGGGGCGGCGACCCCGCCCTACAACGATCAGGATCGCACAACCACGTGCGCACCGCGGCGAAGGCGTGCGCCTGCAACTCCTCGACGGGCGTGAGCGTGGCGGCGAGCGGGCCGACTTCGCGGAGCGCGCGCAGGTCGCGTTCGAGCCAGGTGAGATCGCGGCTGAATTGGAGTTCGAGCAGGTGCGCGAGGCCGGCGCGCGTGACGGCGGCGGCTTCCTCGGGCGTCTGGCAGAGGCGCACGGCCACGCCGCCCGGCTCGGCGCGCAGCGCGGGAAACGCGAACACCGGCACGCCCGCCTGCTCGGTCACGAGCACGCGTGCGGGCGGCGCGCCGAAATTCCACGCGGCGTGCGGGGGCGACTCGTGTTGCGCGCGGGCGCGGCGCCACGCGTCGGGCTCGGCGCGCGCGACCGCCGCGCTGGCGGCGCGGGTCTGGCCTTGGAGCAGCGCGTGCAGCTCGGCGAGATCGCGGCTGGCGGCGAGTTCGCGGCCGCGTTCGTCGCACACGCGGACGCGCACGCGCAGGTGATCGGGCAGCGGCTTGTCAGCCCACGCGATGGGATCGACGGCCACGCGGAAGCGCTCGGCGATTTGCGCGGCGAGGGCGTGCGTGAGGGAATGACCGTTGTAGGGCGGGGTCGCCGACCCCGCCGCGATTGGCGCACGACGTTCTCCGT
>JBEANZ010000456.1:0-7719 GCA_041165185.1 Verrucomicrobiota bacterium
CGAGCTGCGCGCGCTCGCGGCCGAGGGGAAATTGCGGCGGCCCGAGGTGCTGCGCGCGCAGACCCAGCGGCTGCTCAACGACGCGAAGTCGCGGCGCTTCGTGGACGCATTCCTCGACTACTGGCTCGACCTGCGAAAAATCACCGCGACCTCGCCGGACGAGTCGCTCTACCCGGACTATTACCTCGATGACCTGCTCTGGGAGTCCGCCGCCGAGGAGACGCAGCGGTTCTTCGCCGAACTCATCCGCGGCGATCTGCCGGCGCGGCACGTGGTCGCGTCGGATTTCGCGATGCTCAACGAGCACCTCGCCACGCACTACGGCGTGCCGGGCGTCGAGGGCGTGGCGCTCCGGCGCGTCGCGCTGCCGTCCGACAGCCCGCGCGGTGGCATCATGACGCAAGCGAGCGTGCTCAAAGTCACCGCCAACGGCACCACGACCTCGCCCGTCGTGCGCGGCGCGTGGGTGATGGAGCGCCTGCTTGGCCTGCCGCCGCCCCCGCCGCCCGCGAGCGTGCCCGCGATCGATCCGGACACGCGCGGCGCGGTGACGATTCGCGAGCAGCTCGCCCAACACCGCACGCTCGAAACCTGCGCCGCCTGCCACACCAAGATCGATCCGGCGGGATTTGCGCTGGAGAGTTTCGACGTGATGGGCGGCTGGCGCGAACGCTACCGCGCGCTGGGCGGCGGCAAGCCCGACGCCGGCCTCGGCAAGGGCGGGCAGAAGTTCGTGTTTCACGCGGCGCTCCCCGTCGACGCCGCCGGCGCGCTCCCCGACGGCCGCGCCTTCACCGATGTGCGCGAGTTGAAAAAACTCCTCCTCGCCGACGAGAAACAGATCGCGAAAAATCTCGCGGAGCAGCTCGTGGTCTTCGCGACCGGCGCGCCGGTGGGCTTCGCCGACCGCGCGAAGATCGAGGCGATCCTCGCGCGCACGGCCGGAAAATCCTACGGCGTGCGCTCGCTGATCGGGGAGATTGTCCAGAGCGAGTTGTTTTTGAACAAATAGGGAGGGGCGCACGAGGCAACGGAGCAAGGGAGACGCGGAGCAGGGGAGAAAACACGATGAAAACCAACGGCACCAAGAAACCGATTCGGCGGCACACGGAGCTGGACGTGTATCGGCGGGCGTTTGCGGCGGCGATGCGCCTGTTTGAACTCAGCAAGACGTTTCCGCCCCACGAGCGCTACTCGCTTACCGATCAAGGGCGCCGCTCATCGCGCTCGGTGTGCGGCAATCTCGCCGAGGCGTGGCGCAAGCGGCGCTATCCGGCGGCGTTCGTTGCGAAACTCAACAACTCCGAGGGCGAGGCTGCGGAGACGCAGGTGTGGATTCAGTTTGCTGTCGAATGCGGCTATCTCGAACGTGAGCGCGCCCGCCAGCTCTACGGCGAATACGACGCCATACTCGCATGCTCGTAAACATGATTCAACAACCCACCCCGTGGCTCCTCAAATGAACCCCGCCTTCGCCGCCTCCCCTGCTCCGCGTCTCCCCGGCTCCCCTGCGTCTGCCCCCGGTTCGCACATCGCGACGCGTCGCGCGGTTTCGCGCCGGCAGTTTCTGCGCGGGGTCGGCACCGTGATGGCGTTGCCGTTGCTCGACTCGATGCTGCCGGCGTTCGCGAGCGCGGCGGAGAAGGCGTCCGACAAGAGTCCGACGGGCAAGCCGCGCCGGATGTTTGCGGTGTGCAACAACCTCGGCCTCCTGCCCGATCAGTTTTTCCCGAAACAGGGCGGGCGCGGTTACGCGCTCTCGCCGTATCTCGAAAACCTGCGCGGGCACCGCGAGGATTTCACGGTGTTCAGCGGCGTCTCACACCCCGACGTGGACGGCGGGCATCCGGCGGACATTTGTTTTCTCACGGCGGCACCGCATCCCGGGAGCGGCGGATTTCGGAACACGATTTCCCTCGACCAATACGTCGCGGAACGCGTCGGGCACCTCACGCGTTTTCCGTCGCTCACCCTCGGCGTCAACGTCCAGCAGGGCCAGCGCAGCCTCTCGTGGACGGGCTCGGGCGCGCTGATCCCGTGCGAGGAAAAGGCGTCGGACGTGTTCAAGCGGTTGTTCATCCAGGGCACGCCCGCCGAAGTGGAGGCGCAGATGCGCAAGCTGGATCGCGGGCAGAGCATCCTCGACGCGGTCGCCGGGCAGACGCGCGATCTCCAGCGCAGCGTGGGCGCGCGCGACAGGGATCGGTTGGACCAGTATTTCACGAGCGTGCGCGACCTCGAGCAACGGATGCAGCTCTCGCGGGAGTGGGAGAAAAAACCGAAGCCCGTCGTGAGCGCGCCCGTGCCGCTCGATCCGGCGAGCCCACGCGAATACATGGCCAAGGTGAAGCTGATGTATGACATGGCGCGCCTCGCGTTTGAGACCGATTCGACGCGCGCGATCACGCTGATGCTCGACAGCGTGAGCTCGCCCGCGATCGAGTATGGCGACGTGAAAATGTCGGACGGTTACCACAACCTCTCCCACCACGGAAAATCCGAGGCGAAGCTCTCGCAGCTCCGCTCGGTCGATAACTGGCACATGAAGCTGATCGCGGAACTCCTCGGCGACTTGAAGGCCGTGCGCGAGGACGGCGAGACGCTGCTCGACCGCACGATGTTCCTCTACGGCTCGAATCTCGGGAATGCCAACACGCACGTGACGACGAACCTGCCGACGCTGTTTGCGGGCGGCGGTTTCCGGCACGGGCAACACCTGGCGTTCGACACGGAGCGGAATTACCCGCTGCCCAACCTGTTCGTCTCGATGCTGCAACGCATGGGGATCGAGGCGGACAAGTTCGCGTCGGCGACGGGGACGATGCGCGGGCTGGACTTCGCGTGAGGTAGCGCGGGGCGGCGAGTTGGGGGAAGTGCGGGAGGCGTCGCTTGCCGGCTCGACGGTGTAGGGCGCGCGGTGGGTGGAGTCTTGGCCGTCCACTCGCTCACGCTCGCAGCTACGCGTGGTAGGGAGGCCGGGCAGGTGGAGGTGGGTGTAGACCTGCTGGCGCTCGTCGCCACGGCGTCATGAGATTTTCCCGTCGTAGAGGAGGCGGCAAGCATTGGGCGTCTCTCGACGTCGCGGCGACGAGCCGGCGTTGACGTGGCAGCTTGCGGAAATTCGGGGCGAAAAAAAGCCCCGGAAAATTCCGGGGCTTTGGTCAGGGCGAAAATTACTCGCGGGTCACTTGGCCCTCGTCACGACGAGGTCGACCCGGCGGTCTTTTTCCATCGTGGCGGCGTCGGCGTTGGTCTTAGCATCGAGATTGCCTTTGGAGAGCGTCTCGAGGCGGTCGGCGGGAACGCCGAGCGAGAGGAGATACTTCTTGGCGGCGGCGGCGCGGCGGTCGCCGAGGCCGAGGTTGTATTCGGCGGATCCGCGCCAGTCGCAGTGGCCTTCGAGGAGGAGGCGTTCGCCGGGATGCGTGTCGAGGTAGGCCTTGGCGGTTTTCAACTTCTCACGCTCGGACTGCTTGATGGCAGACTGATCGAGATCGAAGTAGACCGAACTGCCGCCGAGGGCGGTGCGGTTTTGGTTGTCGGGGCCGAAACCGTCCCCGCGTTCGATAAGACCAGGTTCGGGCGGTATTGTCGGGATCACTTCTGCACCCCGCGTGCTCGGCCCGACTCCTTGGCCTATGACGCCGGTGTCCATCGGCGTAGGCCGGGCCGGGCGTTTCGGGCAGCCCGTGAAAAATACCGCGGCGCTGGCGACGAGGAAACAGAGTTTGCTGGAGGCGAGTTTCATGAGAGAGGGGACGAAGGTTGCGCGTGAGCTATTGGCAAGGGTTTCCGCGCCGCAAGAAAAAGAAACTCACACCGTCTGCTTCGGCTCGATGAGGCCGACCTCGAGCGCGTAGCGCGTGAGGCTCGCGACGTCGTGGAGGTTGAGTTTGCGCATCAGGTTGGTGCGGTGGTTGTCGACCGTCTTGACGCTGATGCCGAGCTTCGCGGCGATTTCCTTGGTGCTGTGGCTCTCGGCGACGAGCTGGAGGATTTCGCGCTCGCGGTCGGTGAGGAAATCGAGGGCGTTGCTCGCGCCGGGATTGGCGACGACGTTGCGCAGGAGCGCGGCGACGGCGGGCCCGAAATACGTGCCCCCGGCGGCGACGGTCTCAAGGCCTTTCTTGAACTCAAACAACCCCGCCGTCTTCTCGACAAAGCCGTGCGCGCCGGCCTCGAGCATCTCGCGGACGAGGATCGGGTTTTCGTGGCCCGAAAATACCAGCACGCGCATCTGCGGGAGCTTCTTGGCGATGCGGCGGAGGATATCGACGCCGTTGAGGCCCGGGAGCTTGGCATCGAGCACGAGCACGTCGGGCGAGGCGTCGAGACAGAGCTGCACGGCGGCCTGGCCGTCGCCGGCCTCGCCCACGAGCTGGTAGTTGGCGTCGAGCCGGAGAATCTCCGCCAGCATCTCGCGGATGGCGGTTTGGTCTTCGACGATAACGAGGCGCTTCATGTGGTGCGGGAACGGCGATGGTGGGTCGGCCGGGATTCGAACCCGGAACCAACGACTTAAAAGGACGCTGCTCTACCATTGAGCTACCGACCCCCGATTCGCCGAAGCGAGATAAATGCGTTTGCGCTCCCGCGCATGGCAAGAAGTTTCTCCGTCCGCGCGCCGCATTGACCGTCCGGAACAAACGCGCATCCTCGCGCACCTAACAAACTTGGGAACATTCCAAAAATCCGCCCATCAGAGCGAGGCCGACCGCATGTCCTCCAAAGCTCAAGAAGTGGCCTTCGACCACGACCTCGTGACTCGCTTCAAGGGCGGCGACCAAGCCGCCTTTGACCTGATGGTCTCCCGCTACTGGGATCGCATCTACTCGATGGTCCACCAGCTCCTGCGCAACCAACAGGACGCCGAGGAGGTCACCCAGGACGCCTTCATCCGCGCGCACCGCGGCCTCGCCAATTTTCGCGGCGACTCCGCCTTCTCCACCTGGCTCTACCAGATCGCCACCAATCTCGCGCGCAACCGCTACTGGTATTGGTGGCGCCGCAAGCGCGACAAATCCCTCCCCTTCGACGCCCCGCTCGGTGTCGACAACGACCTCACCCTCGCCGAGGTCATCCCCGCCGACGCCCCGACGCCCGGCGACCTCGCCGTGACCGCCGAATTCGTCGACCGCATCGCCGAGGTCATGGACACCCTGAGCGCCAAGCACCGCGAAATCCTCGTGATGCGCAACGTCAAAAACCTCTCCTACGAGGAGATCGCCCGCATCCTCGACATCTCCGTCGGCACCGTGAAAAGCCGCATCGCCCGCGCCCGCGAAAGCCTCCGCGGCAAACTCGGCGAAGACTTCGACCACACCTGACCCACACCACCGCCCGACCCGCACCCGCCATGAACCACGACGAATTCCTCGAACTGCTCAACCTCCACCTCGACCACGAAATCACGCCCGCCGACGCCGCGCGCCTCGAGGCCGAGATTCAGGCCAACCCCGCCCGCCGCGCCCTCTACCGCCAATACCGCCAGATGAACCAAGCCTGCGCGATCCTCGCCGCGCGCGCCGGCGCCAGCGCCCCCGCTGCGGACGCCAACCTCATCGCGTTTCCACCGCAGCGTCGCGTGTCGCCGGCCACGCTCTGGCTCGGCGCCGGCGGCGTGCTCGCTACCGCCGCGTGCCTGGTCCTAGCCTTTGGCTATCGGGCACGCATGACGAACGACCAACCGGCCCAGTCGCCCATGGCCCGCGCAACTTCGCCCGTCGGCGACACGGCGACCGCCGTCGTGATCGCCCCGGCCGCTTCGACGGAGCGGCGCACGATGGCGCGCACCGTGTCCCTCACGCCGCACCCCCTCGATCTGCAACCCGCCCTACCGTCGAACGGCCTGAAGATCGAGGGCGCCACCACCGCATTCGCCTCCGCGCCGGCGCAACTGGA
Source organism: Verrucomicrobiota bacterium (assembly GCA_041165185.1). Taxonomy (GTDB): domain Bacteria; phylum Verrucomicrobiota; class Verrucomicrobiia; order Opitutales; family Opitutaceae; genus JBEANZ01. The sequence continues at coordinate 5,902 of JBEANZ010000456.1, forward strand.
CTGGATCCAAAACGTGAAACTCTCCCCGTTATCCGCGACGCCGGTCGCCGCCGAAATCAATTTCGACCTGCGCCCGATCCAAACCGCGCAACCCGCGCTCTACCCCGGACGCCAGCCGTTGCCGGACGCCACGCCGATGTCGGCGTTCAAGTTTCAGCGCGACTAGGGAAGCCCGCACGACGCTACCCGTTCAGCGCCTTCTTGATCAGCGCCTCGGTCGTCGCCTTCGGCCCGAGCGCGAGCAACGCGTGGCGCACGGCCTGATCCGCATCGGCCGCCTTGTAGCCGAGCGCGACGAGCGCTGAAGCCGCGTCGCGATGCGCGTGGGGCGCGGCAGTCGCACCCGTCGCGTCGCTCACCGTGGTGGCGGAGGAATCGCCGCCGCCGAGCTTCGCCTTGAGTTCAACGACGAGGCGCTCGGCCGTCTTCTTGCCGATGCCCGGCACCTTCGAAAGCGTCGCCACGTCGCCCGCGCGAATCGATCCCTCGAGCAACGCGAGCGACAACCGGCTCATAATCCCGAGCGCGCCCTTCGGCCCGACGCCGGTAACGTTCTCAATCAGCAGCCGGAAAAAATCCCGCTCCGCCGGCGTCGTGAACCCGTAGAGCGTCTGCGCATCCTCGCGATAAATGACGAGTGTGTGGAGCTTCACCGTTGCGCCGATCGAGGGGAGTTTCTCGGCGGTGGTGAGCGGCACGTTCACCTCGTAACCGAGCCCGTTCAACTCGACGACCGCATGAGGAGGCGTGGCGGAGACGAGGGTGCCTTGGAGGGAAGTGATCATCGTAAAATTCTGAAGCGATTCATCGCTTCGCAGCCCCCTCGCTGCGCATCCGCTTCAGTGTTTCCCGACCGAGCTTGTATTCCGCCGAGCAGCCAAGCTTTGCCAACAACTCCCCGAAACGTGGATCCTCTCGGAAAGGGTCGAACAGTGGATCGCCATAGAGCCGACGGAAGACCACCGGCGGACATTTCTCCAAGAATGGCAGCGCCTCGCCATAGCGGCCGAGCGCCGCAAGCGCGAAACCGCGGGCGTAGCCGGCGGCACTCGCCCTCGCCGAGACTTCCCGTTCGTGCGCCTCCGCCTCCTCGCGAAGACCGGCCTGCGCAAGCGTCCAGATCGCATACCCATCGGCCATCCACCGCGTGCGTAACTCGCGGTTACTCCTAATGGTCCGCGCCACCTCCACGGCTTCCGTCCCGCGACCAAGCAGGCTGAGAAGCAAGGCTCGCTCACTCAGGTTGGGTAGAAACACGCCGGCGCGCAACCCGCCTGCGCGAAACGTCGCGTCCAGCCCTTCCGCGTAGTGGCCGGCGTGCCGCAGAATCTCCGCAGACCGCTCGACCACGATGAACGCTAGCGGATCGAGTTCCACCGCGCGGAGCGACTCGACGAGCGCCAAATCGAACCGCCCTTGCGAGCCGAGCACTTGCGAGTGCCACAACAGCGCCACCGCGTAGTTCGGATTGAGTTCGAACGCCGTCGCGAAATGCTTCTCCGACTCCGCCCATCGCCCCTCGTTGAACAGCACATAGGCGAGCGCGGCATGGGCCTCGGCGACCGACGGATCGAGGTCGATTGCGCTTCGCGCCGCCTCGCGTGCGCGGGCCATTTCGTCCCGTGCGTCGCCGATGCCGTCAAGCAGGTGGTATTGCCCGCGAATCACGTGATTATTCGCGAGGCCGGCGAACGCCCGCGCAAACCGCGGATCGATCTGGAGCGCTTGGTGAAACGCGGTTTCCGCCTTGGCAAATCCTTCCTCGGAGCGCTGGTGCCAAAAATGCCAGCCTTCAAGCATGAGGCGATGGGCCTCTGG
>JBEANZ010000457.1:0-4691 GCA_041165185.1 Verrucomicrobiota bacterium
GACCGGGTTGGCGGGTCGCGACCCGCCCTGCGGCGGCGCGTCAGTCGAAGGCCTTGGCGTCGGCCAGCAGCGGCGCGGCCACATCCTTGGCCGACAGCTGCGGTGTGATGCCGTCCAGGGGCCATTGGATGCCGATGGCGGGGTCGTCCCAGCGCACGGCGCCTTCGCACTCGGGGGCGTAGCGGCCGCTGGTCTTGTAAAGGAAGTCGGCCGTCTCGCTGAGCACGACGAAGCCGTGGGCGAAGCCGGGCGGAATCCACATCTGGCGGTGGTTCTCGGCCGTCAGCTCGTAGCCGACCCAGCGGCCGAAGTTGGGGCTGGAACGGCGCAGGTCCACGGCGACGTCGAACACCGCGCCGGAGGTGCAGCGCACCAGCTTGCCTTGGGGCTGCGGGTCGAGCTGGTAGTGCAGGCCGCGCAGCACGCCGCGCGAGGAGCGGGAGTGGTTGTCCTGCACGAAATGCACGTCGTAGCCGAGGCCGGCGTTGAAGCGCGCTTCGTTCCAGCTCTCCATGAAGAAGCCGCGAGCGTCGCCGAAGACCTTGGGCTCGATGAGCAGGGGGCCGGCGAGTTCGCAGGGGTGGACGTTCATGGAGCCGGCGAGGGAAACGGCGGGCGCGCGGTGGAACAAGGTGTTTTTTCGCGCGCGAAAATCGGCCGGTGACCGGGGTTGAAAGGCGCGGGCCGCGTTCCTGCGCGCGATGCACGCGGCTGGCGCGGGCCGCGCGGGCCGCGATGGGCGGCCCCCCCGGAATTACGGCTGTGGTCGCGCGCGAGCACCACGGGCACCGGGCCGGTTCCGTTTTCCGGCGCGCAGGGGCGGCGCTATTTTTTCAGCATCGCGTCGCGACGGGCTTTGAACTCGTTGCCGGGTTTCCACTCGGGCCACTGCGCGTCGTTCGCGGCGCGCAGGCCGACTTGCAGCAGAAACGCGGTGTCCTGCGCAGCGCCCTCGAACGTCCAGTCGGGTTTCACCTCGTCGCTGACTTGGTGGTAATCCTTCTCGATGTAGCTGTTCACGATCTTCTCGCCGAAGCCGGAGGGTTGGCCGATGAAACTCTTGCCGGACTTGCCGTAGAAAGCGGGCACGCCGACCTTCGCGAACTCGAAGTGGTCGCTGCGATAATAGCTGCCGCGCTCGGGATGCGTGTCGGGGACGATGACGCGGTTCTGGGTTTTCGCGACGGTGGCGGCAAGGTCGTCGAGCGTCGACGCACCGTGGCCGATCACCTCGATGTCGCTCGTGGCGCCGAACTGGTTCGCGCCGTCCATGTTGATGTTGGCGACGGTTTTTACGAGCGGGTAGAGCGGGTTTTGCGCGTAGTAGCGCGAGCCGAGCAGGCCCTTTTCCTCGGCGGTGACGGACAGGAACAACACGCTGCGCTTCGGTTGCTGCGCGGCGGGGAGCGCCTTGAACGCCTGCGCGAGTTCGAGGAGCACGGCGACGCCGGCGGCGTTGTCGGCGGCGCCGTTGTAAATTTGGTCGCCTTTCAGGCGCTCGTCGCGGCCGAGGTGATCCCAGTGCGCGGTGTAAACGACGTATTCGGTGCGGAGCTTGGCGTCGGCGCCGGGCAGGAGGGCGACGACGTTGCGGGAGTCGACGTTGCGGAACGTGCTGTCGACGGTGAACGAGGCCTTGGCGGCGAGCTCGGCGGGGCGGAAGGCGCGGGTGGCGGCGAACTTTTTCAGGTGATCGAATTCGCGGCCGGCGGCGGCGAAGAGTTTCTTCGCGGCGTCGACCGTGAGCCAACCCTCCATCGCGACATGGCCCGCGTTGCCGTCGGGCGAACGGATCTCGAAATTTTCGCGGGTGCGACTGTTGACGACGACGCCGAACGGATAGGCGGCGGGGCCGGTCTCGTGGATGATGAGGCACGCGGCGGCGCCTTTCTCGGCGGCGATTTCATACTTATAAGTCCAGCGACCGTAGTAGGTCATCGCGGTGCCGCCGAAGATTTTCGGGTCGAGCTTGCCGGTCGCGGGATCGGTGACGGGCGGGTCGTTGATGAGCATGACGACGGTTTTGCCGCGGACATCGACGCCCTTGTAATCGTCCCAGCCGTATTCGGGGGCGACGACGCCGTAGCCGACGAAGACGACATCGGTGTTGTTGACGGCGATGTGTTCCTGCACGCGGCTGGTGGGGCCGACGAATTCGTTGATGTGCTCCATCGGCATGGCCTTCCCTCCGACCGTGAACGTGAGCGTGGGCTTCGACGTGATGCCGACGAGCGCGGCCTTTTGGACGAAGGTGCCGTCGGGATTGCCGGGCTGGAGGCCGAGTTTTTTGAACTCGCTGACGAGGTAGGCGACGGTTTTTTCCTCGCCGGGCGAGCCGGGGCCGCGGCCCTCGAATTCGTCGGAGGCGAGGACCTTGGTGCGCGCGAGAATGCTCGCGGCGGAGATGGCCGGCGCGGCGAACGCAGTCGACGCGAGCGCGGCGGCGCCGGCGAAGGCAAGGGGCACGAGGAGACGACGCGCGAGAGCGAGGCGGGGGCGCGCGAGGCGAGTGCGGGCGGGATTATTTTTCATCGAGGTAAACATGAAGGTAGGACCGTGCCCACAGGGCGTCTTCCTGCCAACCGCGAACGCGCGGGGATTGGAGCCAGTTGTGGGTGTTGAAATAGAGCGGAGCCACGGGCGCGGCGCGGAGGAGGAAATCCTCCGCGCGCCGTTCGAGCGCGGCGCGCGCCGCAGTATCGGGCGCGGCGGCGAGTTCGCCGAGGAGCGCATCGTAGGCGGGGTCGGACCAGTGTGGATAGTTCGCAGGCGCGCCGGTCGTGAAGTCGGCGAGGAGCGCGGCAGCGTCGGGGACGTCGAGGAGCGTGTTGATGAAGCCGATGTCGTAGTCGCCAGCGGCGAGGGCGGCGAGGTGGACCTTGGCCTCGCGCAACGCGATCGAGATTTCGACGCCGAGGTTTTGGCGCCACATGGCTTGGATGGTCTCGAGCGTGGCGACTTGAGAAGAGGACCACGCGGTGATTTCGAAGCGCGGGAAATTTTTTCCTCCGGGGAAGCCGGCGGCAGCGAGGAGGCGTTGGGCGTCGGCGACCGTAGGGCCGCCGCTTGCCGGCGTGCCGCGCGCCACGCCGTAGCCCGGCGAAGGCGGGTCACGGCTATCACGCGCATCGCGCGACGGCACGGCGGCAAGCGCCGGCACTACGACGAGCGATGGCGGGAGAAAATTCGCGGCCGGCGTCTGGCCGCCGAGGAGGACGCGCTCGACGAGGCGCGGGCGGTCGACGGCGAGCGCGAGGGCTTGGCGGACGCGGGCGTCGTCGAGCGGGGGACGGCGGGAGTTGAAGGCGAGGTAGCGCGTCTCGGCGAGGGCGACGCGGTGGAGTTCGGCGGGGCGCTCGCGGGCGTAAACCTCGAGCTTGGTTTTTGGGACATCCATCGTGACGTCGACCTGGCCGGCGCGGAAGGCGCGCTCCTCGCTGTCGGCGGTGTCGAGGTGGATGAACTGGATTTCCGCGAGGCGCACGGTCGCGGCGGTGCGAAACGCGGGATTTTTTTTCACGACAATGCGTTGGTGCGGGCGCCACTCGGCGAGGGAGAACGGGCCGTTGCCGACAAAATTTTCCGGGAGCGTCCACTTGCGTCCGTGGCGCGCGACGACGCGCGGGTTAACCGGAATCCACGGGCCGCTCGCGACGTAAAACGGAAAACGCGGCAACGGCGCGGCGAGCGTGACGACGAGCGTGTGCGCGTCGGACGCCGCGAAACCGACGACGGAAAAATCCGCGAGCGCACCCGTGACGAAGGCGCGGGCGTTCTTGACCGCGTAGAAGAGGTGGGCCTTGGGCGCAGCGGTCGCGGGCGTGAGGAGGCGGCGATACGATTCGACGAAGTCGGCGGCGATGACGGGCTCGCCGTTGCTCCATTTTGCGTCGGGACGGAGACGAAACGTGTAAGTGAGCCCATCCGCCGAAACGTCGAACCGCTCCGCCGCCCCCGGCAGCGGCGCGCCGCCCGCGGGATCGGGGATGAGCAGGCCTTCGCTCAGCGCGCGGATGATGAAAAATTCGTCGGGGATCGTCGCGCGGGCAGGATCGAGGTCGGCGGGCTCGGCGCGCTGGGAGACGCGGAGGATCTGCGGGCGCGAGGCAACGGCGGTGGAGGCGGGCTCGCGTTTCGCGCAGGCGGACTGGAGGGCGGCAATAAGGCTCAGGAAGCCGCAGAGAAAAATGCGCGGCCACGCCGAGCGGACACCGTTGGGCGGCGAGCTGGAGATGAGGGTTACGTGGGGCGGCATCTTACGAGAGGCGCACGGCGGACACGTTGAGTTGGGCGAGTAGGATGTTCTAACGCTGAGTTGCTATCGGATTCCAAACTCGCTGAAACCCCATCCCGGCGAAGTCTTTCACGTTTGCCGTGGCGAACTCCTTTACGCCTTGCGTCACCATCGTGAGGGCGGAGCGGGCGTCGTAGAGACGGCGGAAGGCGAAGTCGGTGGCGCGGGCTTTCTGCCAGAGGAGGTCGTGGAGCGGGCGGCTTTCGAGGGGGAACCCGATGAGCCGCCAGCGCGGGTGGCGACGGTAGGTTTGGATGACCTCGACCGCGTCGTCGGCATCGAGCGGGTGCCGGAGCACGGCGGGATTGCGGAGCAGGCCGTAGAGCTCGGCGAGGATGAACTCGGAGATCGCCACGTGCTCGTCGTGCTGAATCGAGGTCAGCCAGGCGAAGGCGGC
>JBEANZ010000458.1:0-21874 GCA_041165185.1 Verrucomicrobiota bacterium
TCGTGGGGTTCAATGGCAGTGTTCCGTTCATTCCCGCGAGCGTGACTATCCCGGCACCGGCAGGATACACTGAGGTCGTCATCGGGACCGCTGGATGTTGGGTTGACCGCCGCGGGAATCAAACCGGAGCGCCGGGCGTCCACGGAGTTGTCGCGCAGGCGTGGATTGATTCGGCAAACGCGACTAGCGTGGTGATCGCGGGCAGGCTTCGGCTGAACGCGCTCGATCAGGCGTTCCAGAGCGATGGTGTGATCAACGTCATGCTCACGTTTTACGGACCGGCGTGATGGATGATGGTCGTCGCAACGTCGTCGGAAATCCTGCGGCGTTGCACTTCCTTCGCGGTCGAACGGCTCCGCATCACCGAAAGCCGCGGAGCACTAGCTTGGGTCGCCATCCCTCGCCGCCCACTGCGGCCACGTCTCGTGCGCATACCCGCGCACGACCGTGATCGCCGCCGCGACGAGCGGCGAGGGTTCGCCCCGCCAGACCAGCCCGATCGTCATCGGATCGAAACCGGGCAGCTCCAGCGCGCGCACGTCGCGTTTCCGCGTGATGGGCGCGATGGCGATGCTCACGCCGAAGCCGTCGCCGTTGGCCACGTAGTCCGCCACGAGTTCGATCGATGTGGCGTCGGCCGTTTGCGGCCACACGACGCCGCGCCGCTTCAGCCCGCGCTGGAAATTCTGCGCCACCACGCCGTTGCCCGGCACGCAAATCAGCGGCTCGGTCCGTTTCCGTGGCGCGAACAATTCGTCGCACGAACTCGCCTTGCACGCCTTGGGCACGAGCAACACGAGCGGCACGTCGGTGAGCGCGCACTGCCGCAGCTTCGCGGGCGGACGTGCGCCGACGGCCGTCACCGCCAGATCGATTTCGCCGTCGCGCAACAGTTTTTCGAGCGCGCCCTGATAGCCCGAATGCAGGCTGAACCGGAGGCGCGGAAATTCCTGTTTCAACCGCTGCACCACCGTCGGGATGTGCTGCCGCAACGCCAGCTCCGCGCCGCCCAGCCGCAATTCCGGCGCGGGATCCTGACGGAGGCGGGCCGCCACGGCGGGGAGGTTTTCGAAAAACGGCTGCACGTGCGCGAAGAGCTTCGCGCCCGCCGCCGTCAGCCGAAACGGACTCCGCTCAAACAGCGTCACGCCCGCCTCGTCCTCGAGCGCGCGCATCTGCCCGCTCACCGCCGGCTGCTGGATGCCATAGGGGATCCCGCGCACGGCCGCGCTGATGCCGCCGTGCTTCGCCACGTAGTAGAACAGTTCGAGATGATGGACGTTCATGGCGCGGATCGCGTTTAGACGATGGAGTCGACGCACTGCCACTGGGGAAAAAATTCCTTCACGTAGCGCCCGCATTCCTCGACCAGCAGGAGAATCATCGGCGTGGCCTCGCCATGCCAGAAGATCGCCATCTCCACCGGTGCGAAGCCCTCCAGCGGCAGCACGCGCACGCCGTGCGAGCCGACGACCTCGCGCATCCCGACGTTTACGCCGAGCCCGTAGCCGCGCTCGACGTAGCGCGTGACCAGCTCCAGCGAACTCGCCTCGATCGTGGGCTTCCACTTTACGCGGCGGCGTTTCAGCTCGGCGAAAAACAGCCGGCTCATCGCCTCGTTGGCCGGCACGGTCACGAGCGGCTCGTCGATGGTGCCGCGCGCCCACAGCTCCTGCGCCGACTTGATCGGCGAGGCCGCGGGCACGAGCAGCACCATCGGCACCCGCATCACGCGCACGCTGCGGATGTGCGGGGCGAGTTTCCCGTCGAGCGGCGCGATCGCCACATCGATCTCGCGCTCGCGCAGCCACTGTTGCAGCTCCGGTGAGAAACCCGAGCGCAGCCCGAGCTGCATCCGCGGAAACCGCGCCCGCACCGCCTCGATCACCGGATGCAGATGCTCGCGGATCACCATTTCCGCCGCGCCCACGCGGAGGCGCGGCGCCTCGGTTTCGCGCAGCTCGCGCGCGAGTCCCGGCAGCGCCTCGAAGAACGGCCGCACGTGCGCGAACAGCTCCTCGCCCGCCGCCGTGAGCTTGAACGGCGTGCGCTCAAACAGTTTCGCGCCGGCGTCCTCCTCGAGTTTTCCCATCTGCCCGCTCACGGCCGGTTGCCCGATCCCGGAGGTCATCTCGCGCACCGCCGCACTGATCCCCCCGTGCTTCGCGACGTGGTAGAACAGCTCAAGGTGATAGACGTTCATCGCGGGGGCACGCCGAGCAAACGCGCGCGCGCGGCGCGTGCAACAGCGTTTCACGGCCGCGCCTCGGGTGCTCGGGTTCGGAAAAAAGACCGCAGCGCGATCCGTCCGCCGAGGGGATTTTGCAGCGTGGGTGTGAATCGTCTCTCGCTCCCACCTTCGCCGCCGCTTGCGCGTCCGATCGTGCGGCCCGTTGCCCCGACCCGCGCGCGCCATCACGCCGCGCGATGCGGCGCATCAGGTTTTCCGACTCACGCCCCGCGTGGGCCTCTGGTATTCTGTGCGCCTGCCCGCCACTCCCGCCCCACATAGCATCGCTCCCATGAAGGCAAACCCAGCCGTGATCGCCGTCCTCGCCGCCGCCTCGGCGATTCACTTCGGCGGTTGCGCCACCGCGCGCGTCGAGGCGACGTCGCGCGGCGCACCCGCAATCTCGCCTGGTAGGATTTCCACTCGCGTCGATCTCCCGGTCGAAACCGATCTCGGCGCGGTCGTCCTCGCCCGCAACCCGCTGCGGGCCGAACTGCAGTTTGAGCGCCTGCCGCCCTCCCGCGCCGAAGCTTGGCGGGCGGGCCCCGGCCGCGTCCTGGAAGAAATCGAACACCGCACCGTCGGCAGCGCTCTCGGCGGCGGGATCTTCCTGTTGCCGGCGGTGCTCGGGCTCGACGCGGCCGGCGGCTGGATCCACGGCGCGGTTTCCGGAGTGGACGGGGACGAGTTGCGACGTATCACCGCCGCGCTCGCCAAGGCCGGCGGGGAGTTTGCGCTGGTGGAGCGGTTGACCGCGACGGTGCTCGCTCGTGCCGCCGACTATCCGGCCCGGAGCGTGACGCTGCATCGCTGGCAGCTTCCCCAGGAACCGTCCACGATCCGACAGCGTTTGCGCGCCGCCACGACCGGCACGGTCGGCCCGCCGCCTCCGCCACACCCGTTGGCGGCGGAGGGGATCGACACCGTGGCGGTGCTGGCGGTGGGGCGGCATGCGTTGTGTGGAACCGGGGAACCGGATTCTCAGTTCGAACTCCGGCTGCACGTGACGGTGCGCCTGCAGCGCACGCGCGACTGGAGCGAAGCCGGCTCGTTCGCCGTGGAATACGTGAGCGCCCCGCAGCCCCTCGCGGCCTGGGCGCAAGACGACGCCTGGCTGCTGCGCCACGACTGGGACGCGGCCGTGGCCGGCCTTGAACAGCAAATCACCGACACCCTCGCCCGCCGCGCGACGCCCCCGCTCTCCCACCCCTGACCCCGTGTTTCAGGGCAAAAAATTTTCCATCCGAAAAATCATGCAAACAACAACTCCGCCAACCCCTCCGTCCCGCCGCCTCCCTCGCCTCCACCGCTCCGTTGTTTGCGTCGCCGCCGCCCTCACGCTCCTGCTCCTCGGCTCCGGCTGCTCCGTCGTCTCCGTTCCCCGTCCTGTCGGCGAAAAACCTTTCGCCCTCGTTGCCGCCGAATGGGAGGGCATCTGGGTCGCGAAGAACGACATCATGATCATCGCCGTCACCAACGCCGCCGCCGGCGAACTCCGCGCGACCACCCTCAAAGGCTCGCGCCGTGAGCCCTCGCTCGAGAGCGGCGCGATTTTTGTCACCGAAGTGGACGGCACGCTCTTCGCCAGCGTGCTCAACAAGGAAGACAATGCCGTGAAATTTCCCTACCTCTGGGCCCGCCTCCGCCGCGACACCGACCAAATCCTCGTCTGGTTTCCCGACGCGGAACGCTTCGCCGCCCTCGTCCGCGCCGGCAAACTCGCCGGCAAAGTCGATGGCACCGACGTCATCCTCGAAGCCCCCACCGCCGCGCAACTCGCCGCCCTCGTCGCCGGCGAACTCGGTCCCGTGTTCGACACCGACGCCTCGCCCGCCGTCCTCCGCCGCGTCGCACGCTGAGTGCCGCCACCGCGCTCCGCTTCGGAGCCGGGTTGCCTGCGCCCGTTACGCCGAAATATTACTCGCCGCCGTCCGTCCGCCGCCCCTCCCGTGGTTCGGAAGATCGCGCCGCGCGTTCTGCGCGTGAAATAAATCTTCGGGCGCGCGATGCTATTGCCTCGCTATTCCCCGACCCCACCCGAGGGTGAGCCCATTGGCCGCGCCTCCCGGCTCGGTGTAGTTTTGGCCACCTCAACCCCTCAGGAGAAAAACCATGCCCGCTTCCGCTTCGTCTGGTTCGGTCGGTGATACCGGCTTTGTCGAGTTCACCGTCAACCTCATCACGGGCGTCATGGACGCCCTCGTCGCCGCCAACACCCGCCAGATCCAGTCCTTCGTCGACCTGGTTGAGGAGTCCTCGCAAACGCTGCAACAATACGCCGCCGCCCAGCAAACCGCCCTCGTTGGCACAGCGACCATCGCCACGACCAGCACCTTTACCGCCGATCAGGTCCGCGCGCTGGCAAATCTCCTACCGACGATCCTCGGCGTGCCCTTGCTGACTGCGGACGGCGCTCCGAACACCGCCGCGGCCGTGGCGGCGACGCAGACGCAGCCGGCGGCTCCCGCCGGCCCGTTTATCACGAGCACCTCAAACACCGCGCTGTTCAGCCCCCGCGATGCGCTCTACGCCGCCGCGCTCCAGGCCGCGCTCTCCGCGATCGCCGGCAGCCAATATCAGGCCCTGCAACAGATGGTGAAGATGGGCTTCTCCCGCATCGTCCTCGACAGCGGCGTGATCGAGACGCGCCTCACGTTCACCACCAACGCGAGCTCCTCCAACCAATCCACCGCCGCGCAGCTCCAAACCCAACAACTGGGCGCGACCGCCTCGCTCAGCACGCAGGGCAAGCTCGCGAAATACGTGAGCCTCTCGGCCTCGGCCAACTACTCCAAGCTGAGCGTCAACATGGCGAATCAGGTCCACCGCGACATCACCGGCAGCTCCGTGCAGATTTTCGGGCGCGTCGAGTTGCGGCTGAAGAGCGACTATATGCCGCTCAGCAAATAACCGGCCGGACTCTTCCGCCATGCCGCAGAGCGAATCGCCGGCCGGGCTCGGGCTCGCCGTATTTATGTCACGGCTCGTGACGGATGCCGCCGAGGCCTTCGTCGTCGCGCAGCAACGCCAACACGCCCACCACGCGGACCTCCTCGCGGCGGCGGCGTTGCCCGTGGCGGATTTTGCCAACGCGATCCCCGAGGCCGAAATCGATCGCGAACTCGCGCACCTCTTCCCCTCCGCCGATCCCGCGCAGCCGCACGCAATCTTCGTCGGCGCGCCCTACCGGTCCGCGCAAACCACCGCGCCTGAGGACCCACCGATCCAGCGTCGCCTCGGCGTCACGCTGGTGGCGGAGGCCCCGAGCCCCGTCGGCGCGGCCAAGAGCGGGATTCCGCCAACGACGGCGCTCGCGGCAACGGCCCTGCCCGCGCGTGCGCTGTCGCTGGAACAGGTCCAATCCGTGCGCACCGCCACACGGATGAACCTCGCCGTCGTGCAACAGACCGCGTTGCGCGCCGTGCTCGCCCAGCCGCGCACGCACGTGATTGTCGACTCGGCACGGTTGATGGCGAAAGTCGCCCTGAGCGCCGAGCCGGACGCCGCGCCACCCGCCCCGCGATCGGTGCCGGTCGCCGGTGCGAGCGTCGTCGGCGCGCCGTGGCGGTTGGCCGTGCGCATGGCCGAGGAGAAAACCGCGCCGGCTGCCGGCGGCGCCCCGGACATTTTCGGCGAGATTGAGATCCGGCTGAAGACCGTCACCGGATGAAACGGGAGGCGCTCAACGCCTTCGCCGCCGAGATCATGGCGAGCGCTCAAGCGAGTGTGGCGGAGGTGGCGTCCGCCGCCGGACCCGGCAACGTGGTCGTCGAGTTGCGCCTGACGCTGTCCATCCACGATCCCGAGACGGGCGCGCTCGCACGGCGGGAAACGATTACCCAGCAACCCGCGCCACGCGCGCCGTCGCCGCTGCCCTGAATCTGGAAACGTGCCGCTGTTGGGCCGTCGGCGAAAGTCCGCGCCTCAGCCGGTCGCCAGTTTCAGCAACGCCGCTGCCGTCGCACGCGCCGAGCGGGCCGCGCCCGTCTCGCGCGTGCCGTGCGCCGCCACAATCGCGCCGTCGATCAATAGGCTGAGTGTCTCGGCCAGGCCCGCGGGATTTTTCGCCTCCGCCGCCTCGCAGAGCTGGGCGAGCATCTCCTTCACGGCCACCTTGTGGTTCCACGCGGTGCGGTGGATCGCGTGGCTCGCCTCCGGGTATTCGCTCAACGCGCGGATAAAAACGCAGCCATTGAAATCGGCGCCGCCGAACCATTCCTCCAGCCAGTCGAAGACCGCGAGCAGCCGCTTCGTCGGAGATTTCCCCGCCGCCTCCACCGTCTCGACGATCGACGCGCGGAGTTCGCGGTCCCGTTTCTCCAACAGCGCCACGATCAGCTCCTCCTTCGAGGCGAAGTGATTGTAGAGCGTCATCTTCGCCACGCCCGCCTCGGCCAAAATCAAATCGATGCCCACGGCGCGGAAGCCGTCGCGGTAAAACAGGCGCCACGCTGTGGCCATGAGATGGTCGCGTTTGGGCGAGGCGGTTTCCGCGGCGGGCATGGCGCGACACTGGGGCCAAAAGGAGCGGCGACAAGAAAATAGACAGAACTGTCTAGTTTGCGCTTGCATCGCACTAGACAACTCTGTCTAGTCATCGTGTCGCCCAGCTTTTCACCACCCATGGCCCACCACTTCATCAGCACCGCCTTCACGCCCGATGTGCTCCGCGCGCAGGAGGCCGCCTACGGGCGCTCGCAAAAAGTCCCGCCCGCTCCCGGTCCCGACGAGCTGGGCGCGCAGGAGGAGGTGTTCATCCAGCGCCGCGACAGTTTCTACCTGGCTTCGGTCAACACCGACGGGTGGCCCTACATCCAGCACCGCGGCGGCCCGCGCAGTTTCCTCAAGATGCTCGACGCCCACACGCTCGGTTTCGCCGATCTCGCGGGCAACCGCCAGCTCCTCACCACCGGCAACCTCGCCGCGAATGATCGCGTGGCGCTCTTCCTCATGGACTACGCGCGCCGCGAGCGCCTCAAGCTCATGGGCCACGCCACGATCATTTCCGCGAGGGACGATCCCGCGCTCGCGGCGGAACTCGCGCCCGAGGGTGTGCCGGTGCGCTTGGTCGAGCGGATGTTTCGCATCCGTGTGACGGGCTACGACTGGAACTGCCCGAAATACATCACGCCGCGCTTCACCGCCGAGGAGGTTGAGCGTGCCGCCGCGCCGCTCCGCCACCGCATCGCCGAACTCGAGGCCGCGCTCGCCGCCGCTCGCGGCACCACTCCCGCCAAATGAAATCCTTGCTCGAAGATTTCCGCGGTCAGCGCGCCGCACTGCCGCCGCGCACGCCCGCGCGCCAGATCGCCCTCGCCGGGCTCGGCGCTGCGCTCGCGATCGGCTTCGTCGGCACGCTGGCGGAGGTGACGCACCAGCCGCTGCTCCTCGGCTCGCTCGGCGCGAGCTGCGTGTTTCTCTTCGGCCTGCCCGAGACGCCGTTCGCCCAGCCGCGCAACGTGATCGCGGGCCATGTGCTGAGTTCGCTCGTCGGACTCGTTTTCCTGAAGGCGTTCGGCCCGCACGCGTGGGCGCTGGGCCTCGCGCTTGGCACGGCCGTCGTCGTGATGTTCGCGACGCGCACCGTCCACGCGCCCGCCGGGTCGAATCCCGTGATCATCTTCCTGACGCAGCCCGGCTGGAGCTTCCTGTTCGCGCCGACTCTCCTCGGGGCCGTCGGCATCGTGCTCGTCGCCGTGTTGTTTCACAGCGTCGTCCGCCCCGGCCGCTACCCGCTCTACTGGCTCGGCCGCGACGCCACGCCGCGCGCCTGAGCGCATCCCTTTTCGGCCGGATTCCCCGGCCGGATCTAAAACCAGAAAACGAAAACCAAACCCGTCATCATCATGAAAACCGCCATCATCGTCCTCTCCGATCCCAAGGCCGGCACCGAGGAAGCCCTCGGTCGCGTCTTCAACGCGCTCGCCGTCGCCCACGAATACAAGTCCGCCGGCGAGACCGTCTCGCTGCTCTTCGCCGGCGCCGGCACGCGCTGGCCCGCCGTGCTCAACAAGGCCGGCCACCCCGCCCACGCGCTCTACAAGCAGGTGCTCGACACCGTCGCCGGCGTCTCCTGCGGCTGCGCCGATGTCTTCGGCGCCGACGATCAGGGCCTCGCGCGCATCACCACCAACGCCGTGCCCGGCACCACCGGCCTGCCCAGCCTGCTTGCACTCCAGCGCGACGGCTACCAAGTCCTCACGTTCTAAACCTTCCACGCATCCTCCCATGAACCCAACCCGTCCCGTCCTCTACACCAAGATCGGCTGTCCGTGGTGCGGCGAAGCCCGCGAGGTCCTCGACCGCGCCGGGATCGCCTACGACGAAAAAATCGTCACGACGGACGCTGCGGCGCTCGCCGAGATGCGCCAGCTCTCGGGCCAGACCAAAGCGCCCGTGCTCAACTGGTCCGGCGAAATCCTCGCCGACTTCGGCGCCGCCGAACTCGAGCCCTTCCTCGCGGCCCGCGCGCGCGGGACGTGAGGGGCGTTGCACGGCCGGCGGAATCCGTTTCCGTCGGCCGATGCCCAACGCCCTCGCCGCCGAAAAGTCCCCCTACCTCCTCCAACACGCCGCCAATCCCGTCGCGTGGCTGCCGTGGGGCGAGGCGGCCTTCGCCCGCGCCCGCGCCGAGGACAAACCGATCTTCCTCAGCATCGGCTACTCGACCTGCCACTGGTGCCACGTGATGGCGCACGAGTCGTTTGAGAGCGACGCCGTCGCGGCGCTCCTCAACGCGCACTTCATCGCCATCAAGGTCGACCGCGAGGAGCGCCCCGACGTCGATCGCGTTTACATGGCCTACGTGCAGGCGCTCACGGGGCACGGCGGCTGGCCGCTCAGCGCGTGGCTCACGCCGGACCTGAAACCGTTTTACGGCGGCACGTATTTCCCGCCCGAGGATCGGCACGGGCGGCCGGGCTTCCCCGCGATCCTGCGCGCCATCGCGGCGGGCTGGAAAAACGAGCGGGAAAAACTCGTCGCCGAAAGCGAACGCGTGCTCGCGACGCTGCGGGAATATCATGCGGGGGGAGGAGCTGAGAGCGCAGAGCTGAGAGCGGAGAGCCCGGAAGGGGAGAAGCTGAGAGCGGAGAGCTTAGAGCTGAGAGCCGGACAAGGCGGCTCGGAGGCTGGCTCTGGGCTCTCAGCTCTTAGCTCCCAGCTCGCCGCGCTCGCGATCCCGGGCGGCGAGGCGTTCGAGCAGTGCTTCCAACATCTCAACGAAAACTTCGACGCCGCGCATGGCGGGTTCGGGGGCGCGCCGAAATTTCCGCGCGCGGCGAACCTGAACTTTCTCTTCCGCGCGGCCGCGATCCAGGGCGCGACGAGCGAAGTCGGCGCGGAGGCGATCAAGCTCGCGACGGCCACGCTCCGCGCGATGGCGCGCGGCGGCATCCACGATCACGTGGGCGGCGGCTTCCACCGCTACTCGGTCGATGCGGGCTGGTTCGTGCCGCACTTCGAAAAAATGCTCTACGATCAGGCGCAGATCGCGGTGAATTTTCTCGAGGCGAAACAGGCCACGGGCGACGAGCGGTTTGCGTGGCTGGCGCGCGGCATCTTCGACTACGTGGCGCGCGAACTCACGGGGCCGGGGGGCGGTTTTTTCTCGGCGGAGGATGCGGATAGCGCGGTCGCAGACGGCGCCGCGAACATGGACGGTGGAGGCGGAAGGCGGGAGACGGGAGGCGGGACGGCACACGCGGCACACGCGGCACACGCAGCACACCCAGCGCAGGCGGAGGGCGCGTTTTACGTGTGGACGGCGGCGGAGTTGCGCGCGGCGCTCGGCGCGGAGGCGGAATTGGTGGGCGCGCATTTCGGCGTCGCGGAAAACGGCAACGTGCCCGGCTCCCTCGATCCGCACGGCGAGTTTCCCGGGAAAAACATCCTCGTGCAGCGGCGCTCGCTCACCGAGACGGCGCGGGCGTTGGGCCTCGACGCGGAGGCGGCCAACACGCGGCTGCTTGCCGCGCTGGGGAAATTGCGCGCGGTGCGCGCGACGCGTCCGCGGCCGCACCTCGACGACAAGATCATCACGGCGTGGAACGGCCTGATGATTTCGGCGTTGGCGAAGGGCGCGGTCGTGCTCGGCGGCGAACCGGAGAAAGCGAGCGAGAAAAAAGGAGGGGAAAGATCGGGCGGGCACCTGCGCGCCGCGATTCGCGCGGCGGAGTTTGTCGAGCGCGAGTTGTGGGACGGTGCGCGCGGCGTGTTGTTTCGCTGCTGGCGCGAGGGGCGCGGCGCGGCGGAGGGGTTTGCGGAGGACTACGCGTTTTTCACGCAGGGGCTGCTCGATCTCTACGAGGCGACGTTCGACGCGCGGTGGCTGGCGTGGGCGGAAAAATTGCAGGTGAAGATGGACGAGCTGTTTTGGGACGAGGCGCGCGGCGGTTTTTTCAATTCCGCCGCCGGCGATCCGCATCTCGTGCTGCGGTTGAAGGAGGACTACGACGGCGCGGAGCCGGCGCCGAGTTCGGTGGCGGCGTTGAATCTCCTGCGCCTCGGCGCGATCTTTCAGGATGGAGCCGCGGCGCCCTCGCCGCGTTTGCCGACTGACGCGGCGGGGGCGCCGCGGCTCCATCGCGCGCGGGGCGTGCGGTGCATCGAGGCGTTGCGCGCGCAATGGATGCGCGCGCCGCACGCGTTGCCGCAGATGTTGTGCGCGCTGGAGCTGGCGCTCGAGCCGCCGCGTCACGTGGTGCTCGCGGGCGATCCGGCGGCGGTGGATTTCCGCGCGCTGGCGGCGGTGTTGCATGAGCGGCTCGGGCCGCGCCGCGCAATTTTGCACGCGGGGCCGGCGGTGCCGTGGACGGTGGCGATGACGCCGCTCGGCGGGCGCGCGACGGCCTACGTGTGCGAGGCGTTCGCGTGTCAGGCGCCCGTCACGGAGCCGGCGGCGTTGCGGCGGCTGCTCGCGTAGGGCGCGCGCGGCCGGGGCCGAGTTTCCGGCAACAAAATTTGTTTTCCGGGTTGCGAGCGGCGCGGGCGCGCACACTCGTTGGCCCCGACCCCATGAAAATCCTCGCCGTCGAAGACGATCCCGTGGCCCGCGCCGTGTTGCTGAAGGCGCTCGCGCGGCTCGGCCACGAGGCGGTCGGCGCGGTGGATGGCGAGGATGGTTGGGAGAAATTTTCCGCCGAGCCCGTGCGCGTGATCGTGAGCGATTGGACGATGCCGCACGCGGACGGGCTGGAGTTGTGCCGGCGCATCCGCGCGCGCGCGGGGCAGGACTACGTTTACTTCATCCTGTTGAGCGCGCGCGATGCGACGCCGGAAAATTCCCGCGCCGCCGCTGACGCGGGCGTGGACGATTTTCTCTCGAAGCCGCTCGATCTCACGGAGCTGTGGACACGCCTGCGCGTGGCGGAGCGCATCCTCGGCTACACGAAACAACTCCGCCAACTCGAGGAGCTGCTGCCGATCTGCTCCTACTGCAAAAAAATCCGCGACGACCAAAACTACTGGCAGCAGATGGAGGGCTACATCAACGAGCGCACCGGCAGCGAATTCAGCCACTCGATCTGCCCGGACTGCTACACGCGCGTGGTGATGCCGGAGCTCGAAGCGCTGAAGGCCACCGCCGCCGCCGCGCGCGCGACGAAGGGGCCGTTTTCCCCATGAACGAAGCCGACGAACGCCTCCGCCGCCTCGAGGAGAAAATCGCCTACCTCGAGCGGCACGTGGCGGAGCAGGACCGCGCGATGCTGGAATTTTCCCGCGCGATCGATGCGCTGCGGCGCGACGTGAAAACGCTGCGCGAACGCGGCGAGCAGCGCGCGACGGGCGCGGGCGAGCCGGGCGGCGAGGCGCCGGCGGACGAGCGGCCGCCGCATTACTGAAGGCGGCGGGGCACGGACGGCGCGTCGCGCTCCGCCTGCGGACTCACCCGCGGACGCGCGGCGTGGGTCCGCGATGCGACGCGCGACGCCTTACGGCGCGTAGGTGATCGTGCGCTGGCCGGCGACGCCTTCGACCGTAAGGGTGATGCCCTGCGTGTAGGCGGCCGGGTAGGTTTCGTTGGCGACGAGATTGAGCGACTTCACGTAGTTGGTCGCGCCGACGAGCGAACCCTGGGTGACGCTGGAGACGCCGTTCTCGAGAAAATACTGATCGGCGGCGGCGGCGAGCTGGCGCGCGTTGTTGGAGACCGCCTTGTCCTGCGACGAGGTGCGGACCTTTTGGAAGGCCGGGATGGCCATCGCGGCGAGCAGGCCGATGATGACCACGACGATCATGATTTCGACGAGCGTGAAACCGCGGCGGGCGCGGGCGAGGACGGAGGAGGTTTGCATGGGTGGGAACGCCGACGAATCGGCGCGCCCCCATCCTAACCGAGGCGCGCGCCGGGCGTTAGAGGCCGACGGCGGCGCAAACGGCCCTACTCGTTCGGGCTAGCCCGTGCGCTCAAAACCCCGCCGTGAACTCGTGCTGGTGGCCGGGTTCGAGGGTGCGGGCGCCGAGGGCCGTGCTTTCGAGGTCGTCGTTTTTGTAGAGCTTGAAACTCACGGGCGCGGTCGCCTCGTGCGTCTCCCAACGCCACTTGCCGATGGAAACAAACTGGAGGGGCACGCCTTTTTCCCAACTGAGGCCGGGGCCCTCGCCGCGGATGAAGAGGCGGTTGCCGATGCCGATGTAGGCGGTCGCGATGAGGCGGGTCGCGCCGTCGGAGGTGAGCACGCTCTCGGCCGCGGCGGCGGCGGGTTCCTCGAGTTCGAGGCCAAGGCTGGGCTCGTCGTCGGCGGGCGCGGCGGGCGGTTTCTTCGCGGCGCGTTTGCGGGCGGGTTTTGCGGACGGGTCGTCGGCGGCGGGTTCGGCGGGTGCGACCGGAGTGGCTTCGGCGGGCGCGACGGGCGCGGTGGGTGTGGCGTCTGCGGACGCGGGTGAGGGCGAAGGTGCGGGTGCGACGGACGGCTCAGCGGCGGGCGCCGTGGCGCGTGGTTCGAAGGGGACGGCGGTGAGCCGCGGAGGAATCTCTTCGGGGGACTCGTCGCTGGGCGCGACGATGGTGGGCGAGGGAAACGGCTCAGTAGTGTGCGGAGCGACCGGTGCGACCTCGGCGATTTTCGCGGCGGGCACGGGCGCGGGCTCGGCGGGCGGTGTGGATTCGGCCACGGGCGCAACGGCGGCAGCGGCGGGGGGAGCGGGTGCGACCGGCGCGGGCGGCGTGACGGGCGCGGGTTCGCTCGTGGGCGGCGCGATGGGCGCGACCTCGGGGATTTTCTCCGCGAACATGGGCAGCGGCGCTACGGGCGCCGCGGGCTGCGGCTCAGGCGCAGCGGGTGCGCGGTCGGTGGGTTCCGGCGCGGGTGGCGCCGGTTCGGCGAGGACGACGGCGGGTGCGGCTTCGGGTGAGGTTTCGGCTTCGGGCGCGGGTGTCGCGATCGCGGAAGCGACGGCGGGAGCGGGTTCGCCGGGCACCGTGGCGACGGGCGCGTCGACCGGCGGGGGTGCGTCGGTGGCCGCCGCGGGGGCCGGAGGCGGTGCGTCGTCGGCGACGGGCTCTTCGCGGCGGGGTTTACGCGGGCGTTTCGGCGGATGGGCGGTGGCTTCGGTTTTCGCGGGGGCGTCGCCGGTGATGGCGGCGGCGGTGACTGCGAGATCGGCGGGAATGGGCTCGGCGGCGGGAGGCTGGGGCGAGCTTGTCGCCGCGGCGGACGCAGACACGGGGGCAGGAACAGGCGCGGGCGGCGGCGGCGCGGCGAGGGCCTTCATCGCGGCGTCGAGCTCGAAGAGTTTCGCGTCGAGGAGCGCGAGCGTGACGGCGGTCGCGGCGGCGTTTTTGCCGGCGGCCTCGCCGGCGACGCCGAAGCGCACATCGGCGTTGAGCATCGCCTGCTCGAAGGCGGCGAGTTTCGCGCCGAGCGCGGCGGTGGCGGCGGTGTGGGCGTCGGTCAACGCCGTGATCTGCGCGCGTTGCTGCGTGAAGGCCGCAGCGGCGTCGGCGTGTTGTTGCGCGAGGGCGGCGGCGGTCTGCGCCCGCTGCTTGGCGAGGGCGTCGGCCGCCTGCGTCTCGGCGGCGCCGACGCCGGCTTGCGCGGCAGCGAGGCGCGCCTGCGCGGCGGCCTCGAGCTTGGCCCACTCGGCGGTGGCCTTGAAAATCTTGTCCGAGATCGATTCGAGGCGCTCGCTCTCGGAGGTGCGGAGGGCGATGAGTTCCTTTTCCAACTCCTCCTTCTCGGCGTCGGTCGCGATGGCGAGTTGCGCCTGAAACTCCGCGATTTTCTCCTGCAGCTTGTGCGGCAACTGATCCGCGTGGCGGAGATTTTTCTGCGCGAGCTCGGCGATTTCGTGGCAACCGCGGGCGACGATCGCGAGCTGCTCGGCGGAGGTCGTCACGGTGCGCGCGAGGGCCTCGAGCGCGCGTTGGCGTTCGTCGAGGAGGTCGTCTTGCGCGGTGGCGTAGTCGACGAGAAACGGCACCACGCCCAGCACGCCCGCCGCGACCACACAGCCGACGATCGCCACCAGCGCGCCGCCCGCGAACGGGTTGGCGGCCGAGTGCGCGATGAGCGCGGCGGTGACGAGCAACGCGGCGTCGCCGAGGAGAAACGGCAGCTTGGGCAGCTTCGGGGTCGGATCGGGAAGGCTCATGGGGCGGCGGAGGACGAACGCGCGACGCGCGCGGACGCGGGATTTTTGTGCGGCGCGCGCGGGCGCGGCTCAAGGAGAAAGGCGGCGCTCAGCCGGAACGACCCAGCCGAAAGCTCAGAGCCGAGAGCTGAGAGCAAAACCCAACAGTAAACTCCGTCAGGTCATTTCCGAATCCGAGCCCACGCTCACGGGATTGGGCTTCTCAGCCCTGGTCACTCAGCTCTCAACTGCACGAGTCCGGCTAGGCCCGCCGCCACAACAGCCCGATGAGCGAGAGCAGCACGCCGACGCGGATGGCGCCCTCGATCGTGAGGATGACGAGCAGGCGCCGCAGCGGGCAGCCGCGCCGCAGCGCGTAGCCGAGCGCCGTGAGCGCGAGCAACGCGAGCCCGTGCACGCGCGCGAATGGCGTCGCGAGCAGCAGCAGCATCCACAGGCCGTAGAGGAAAATCACGCCGACCCACACGAACGCCTTGCCCTCGCCGAGCCCGAGCGCGCGCGGATCGGCGCCGCGGGCGATCTGCTTGATGCCGACGTAGCGTTCGCAGACGACGAGTTGCCAGAACTCGAAGATCAGGAACACCGGGGCGAGTTGCGCGAGCGAGAGCACGGCGGGAGCAGGGCGGCGCGGGCGGAGTTTGGCAACGGCGGTGGCGCGGGACCGGTGCGCCTTCAGCGCGCCGGGAGGGCCTGCTCGGCAGTGTCGGCGAACAGGAGTGTGGTCGCCAGCGGCGGCGTCGCCGTGTGGTCGCGCACGCGGATCGAGTTCAACTGATCCGCAAACACGTCGCGCAACACGCGGCTCGCGAAGCGCGCGCCACCCACGCCACCGGGCAGCGGACACGACAGGTAAACCCACAGGTGCTGCCCGCCGTCGGTGAGTTCGCGGCCGACCCACGTGAGACGCGCGGCGGTGCCGTCGCGGGTTTTCACGACGAACGCGCCGCGCACGAGCAGGAAGAGGAGCGCGTCGATTTCGCCGGCGGGGGTTTTCTCGAGGGAGATTTTTTTCCCGGCGCGCTGCGTGAGCGCGGTCTCGGCGTCGTCGGCGAAAAGGCGGAGCGCGATCTCGAGTTTGCCGGAGGCCGGGCGGTAGTCGGCCTCGGCGTAGCTGGCGTGGATCGGGTGGGCGCGGGCGAGGGGCGCGGCCAGGGAAACGGAAAGCGCGGCGAGCGCGAGGAGCGTAGAAAATCTGGAGCGACCGTGCGCCGCGGGACCGAGCGAAGCGCAAGCGGACGGAACGGGGACGGCGGTGAAAGAGAAACTGAGAGTGGAGAGGAGCATCGGAGAGCGGGTCGGTCGAACCGGGTTAACCGCTAATCTTCGCTAATTTTCGGAGGCGGCGGGTGGAGCGGAGGTCTGCGTGCCCCGCCTAATCGGCGGGGCGCGGACGCGAGGGGCGCAGGGGATTCCGGGTTTGGGAGGTTTAGGCCGCCAGCTTGCTGGCGCTCGTTCAGCGCGGGGGACTGCGTTGGCTGCGGTCTACATCTCTTGTTCCGATCGCTGTGCGGGTAGGTGCCCCGGCGGTTTCCGATTAGCGGGGATGAGCGAAGATTAGCGGTTAACCTCGGTTTGGTTTTCCCGAGGCGGGCGCGTCACTTCTCTTCGTCCTTCGCCTCGGCTTTTTTCGCGGCGTCTTTCTTGCCGGCTTTGCGGTCGGCTTCCTTTTTCGCTTCCTGCATCGGGTTGCCGGGGCGTTCGCGGTCGGATTGGAAAAGTTGGAAACGGCTCTTCAACGCGCGGCGCGGCCAGTGGTTGTTCTCCACGTCGGCGTCGGCGGTCTCCTCGTGCGGATCAAGTTGGAGGGTTTTGATTTCCTTCGGCGTGAGCAGGAGCTTGGAGACGCGCTGGCTGTTGAAGCGCCAGATTTCGGCCGGGATGCGCAGCTCGTCCGTCGTGCCGTCGGTGTAGTTGACCTTGAGGATGAGGGGCGTGACGAGGCCGCCGAGGTTGCTGAAATCCACCACGTAGAAATTCCGCGCGGTCTTCAGCAGCTCGGGTTTGTTTTTGTCCTTCGCGAGCTGCTTCACCAGTTCCTCGTAGCGGCGTTGGTCGGCGGGCAGGACGACGAGATCGTCGTAGGTGCTGTAGAAATCCTTCAGCTCCGGGTAGCGGTCGACGCGGTGCGGGAGCTCCTCGTTGCGCTGCTGGCCGAGCGTGCGGGCGCGGGCGTCGCGTTCGGCTTTTTGTTTCGGCTTTTCGACGTCGGGGTTGCGCGAGTCGAGGGCGATGAGCTTCACGTTGTCGATGCTCACGTCGACGTGGTCGTTGGTGTAGAACCAGCCGCGCCAGAACCAGTCGAGGTCGACGCCGCTCGCGTCTTCCATCGTGCGGAAAAAATCCGCCGGAAACGGCCGCTTGAACATCCAGCGCTGCGCGTAGGTCTTGAACGCGTGGTCGAACAGCTCCCGCCCGAGCACGGTCTCGCGCAGGATGTGGAGCGCGGCGGTGGGCTTCGCGTAGGCGTTGGAGCCGAGGTTCGCGATGCTCTCGCTGTTGGTCATGATCGGCACCTGGTCGGCGCTCGTCATGTAGGCGACGATGTCGCGCGGCTCGGCGCGGCTCGACGGATAATCTTTTTCCCAGAGCTGCTCGGCGACGGTCTGGAGAAACGTGTTCAGCCCCTCGTCCATCCACGTCCACTGCCGCTCGTCGGAGTTGACGATCATCGGGAAGTAGTTGTGGCCGACCTCGTGGATCACGACGCCGATGAGGCCGGACTTCGTGCGCTTCGAATAGGTGCCGTCCTCCTCGGGGCGCGGGCCGTTGTAGCAGATCATGGGGTATTCCATGCCGCCCTGCGGGCCGTTGATGGACTGCGCGACGGGGTAGGGATAGGGGAACGTCATCCGCGAATAGACATCGAGCGTGTGGATGATCGCGTGCGTGGAAAACTTGCTCCACAGCGGCTCGGCCTCCTTCGGGTAAAACGACATCGCCAGCACGCGCGGGCCGTAGCTGCGCGGCGCGCCCTTCGGTCCCGGCTTCGCGAGGTCGGGCGGCGTGACGTGCTCGGGGGCGCCCATGGCGTCCCAGATAAATTTGCGCGACGTGGCGAAGGCGAAGTCGCGGACGTTCTCCGCGCGGAAGACCCAGGTTTTCTTGCCGGTGGGCTGGTGGGACTCGTTGGCCTTGGCCTCGTCGGGCGTGACGATGAAGACGGGTTTCTCGGCGGTGGCGGCCTGCTTGAGGCGGTCGCGTTGCGCGGCGGTGAGGACGTCGGCGGGGTTTTGCAGCACGCCGGTCGCGGAGACGATGTGGTCGTCGGGCACGGTGAGGCGCACGAGGTAGTCGCCAAACTCGAGCGTGAACTCGCCGGTGCCGAGATACTGTTTGTGCTGCCAGCCGGTGGTGTCCGAGTAGACGGCCATGCGCGGGAACCACTGGGCGATTTCGTAGATGTAGTTTTTGTCCTTCTCGAAATACTCCCAGCCACTGCGCAGCGAGAGGAGTTTGCCGTCGTTGATCTTGTAGGACCACGCGATCTTGAAGGTCGTGCTGGCGCCGGGCGCGAGCGGCGCGGGGAGATCGATCCGCATCATCGTCTTCACGATGGTGTGGCGCAGGGGCGCGCCGGCGGCGTCCGTCACCGAGGCGATGCGGAGATCGCTGTCGTAGGTTTCCTGGAGGAGGAGCGCCTCGAGGCCGCGGAAGGAGAGGGAGTCGAGCGGGCCGTTGCCGGGGAGGGGATTGCCGGGGATGGGGCGCGTGAGCGACTGCGGGAGGCGCGTGGTGGTGCGGCGGTCGGAGTCTTTCGAGAAGATGTTGGCGTCGAGCTGGAGCCACAGGTAGGCGAGCGCGTCGGGCGAACGGTTCGTGTAAACGACGGTCTCGCGGCCGGTGAGGGACTGGTTGGTGTCGTCGAGCTCGACGTCGATCGTGTAGTCGGCGCGCTGCTGCCAATAGGCGCGGCCGGGGGCGCCGGAGGCGGTGCGCTGCTCGTTGGGCGTGGGGAGGAGTTCCTCGAGCTGGCGAAACTTGTCCTGCGGGAGCGGCTTGGTGGCGTAGGGCTGCGCGTGCAGCGCGGCGATCGGGAGGGCGAAAACGGCGACAAGAACGCGCGTGGCGACGGACGTGCACGCGGCGGCGAGAGCGAGGCGGGGGAGGCGCATGGCGCGGGAGCGAAGCAGGTTGGCGGGCGGCGGCGAGCGGTTTTCCGGGGCGGGCACGGCCACCGGGAACTTGCGCATCCCGAGCGCGGCTTCTACATCGCCGGCATGACGAGCTACGGCCGCGCGCCCACGTTTCTCCGGCTCACCGGCAACGAGCAGGTGCGCTCGATCGTCGTGGCGCTCGCGGGGGATTTCGCGCCGGTCGAGACGGGTTGCGGCTGCGGCGCATGAGCAAACCCGCATCGCCGCCCGAGCACCGCCGCATCTGGCGCGGCGTGGCGGCGCTCGCGGTGGCGGAGATGGTCGCGTGGGGCGTGCTGGTTTACGCGTTTGGCGTGTTGCTGCCTGCGATGGAGGCGGACCTCGGGATCGGGCGCTCGGCGCTGACGGCGGTGTTCTCCGGCGCGCTCGTGGCGTCGGGCCTGACGGCACCGCTGATCGCGCGTGCGCTTGATCGCTGGGGCGCGCGGCGCGTGATGACGACGGGCGCGGCGGCGGCCGTGCTGTTGCTCGTGGCGTGGTCGCGCGCGGAGACGCTCGCGGGCTGCGTGATCGTGTGGCTCGCGCTCGGCGGCGCGCACGCGGCGGTGCTCTACGATCCGGCGTTCGTCGCGGCCACGCGCTGGTGCGCCGACGTGCGCGAGCGCACGCGCGCCCTCCTCGCGATCACGATCCTCGGCGGGCTGGCGAGCACGGTGTTTTTGCCGCTCACGGCCGCGCTGCTCGAACGCCACGGCTGGCGCCACGCCGTGCTCGCGCTCGCCGGCGTGTTCGCGGCGGTCGCGTTGCCGTTGTTCGCGAGCTTGCCGGATGGCGATGCGCGGCCGGCGGCGGGCGGTGCGCGCGCGGGCGGCGCGAGCGGCGGAAGCGGGGCAACGCGGCCGGGCTTCGCGTGGCTCGTCGCGGCGTTTGCGCTGCAAGGGGCGATTTTTCAGGCGATGGTCGTGCACGCGGTGCCGTTGCTCACGGAGGCGGGACGCACGCCGGTGCGGGCGGCGGCGCTCACGGGGATGTTCGGATTTTTCCAGGTGGTGGGGCGGCTGCTGTCGGTGTCGCGGCTGGAAAAAATCTCCACGCGGGCGCGGCTCACGGGGTTGCTCGCGGCGCAGGTGGTGGCGGTGGTCGCGTTGCTGTTCGCGCGCCACGACGCGGCGGTGTGGGTGTTCGTCGTATGTTTCGGCGCGAGCAACGGCGCGATCACGCTGGCGCGTCCGCTCGCGGTCGCGGAGTGGCAGGGCGGCGCGAGTTTCGCGATCGCGGCGGGCCGCGTCTCGACGTGGACGCAGCTCTCGCGGGCGGCCGCGCCCGTGGCGGCGGGCGCGCTTCACGCGGTGGCCGGCTACGGCGGCGTGCTCGTGGCGCTGGCGGGCGTGGGGCTCGGCGGCCTCGCGGCGGCGCGCGCGGCGGCGCGCAAATCGCCGGAGGTCGCGGCGGGAAAATAAGGTGTGTCCGCGCGATGCTGCGGAAAAAATTACAGGATTGTTGCCGACTGGAGTTTGACCGGCTGGGAAAAATCATCGGCTATGAGCGTCGGCGAAAACAGCCCTGCACCTGCTGACGCCGACTCCCATGTCCTCCGCGAAACCCACCGTCCTCATCCTCTGCACGGGCAACTCGTGTCGCTCGCACCTCGCCGAGGGCGTGCTCCGCGCGGCGGCCGGCGATTTTCTCGAGGTCGCGAGCGCCGGCTCCAACCCCGCCGGCTACGTGCATCCGCTCGCCGTCGAAGTGATGCGCGAAATCGGCATCGATCTCGCCGCGCATCGGTCGAAACACATGAACGATTTCCTCGGGCAAAACGTGGAGACCGTCATCACCGTCTGCGGCAACGCCGATCAGGCGTGCCCGGTTTTTCCGGGCCAGGTCAACCGCCACCACTGGCCGTTCGACGATCCCGCGCACGCGACGGGCACCGACGTGGAGAAACTCGCCGTCTTCCGCCGCGTGCGGGATGAAATCCGCGCGGTGTTCACGGCGTATGCGGACGGGCGACGCGATGCGGCGAAGGCGAAAAGCAAGGCGGGGCCGTGACCCGCACGCCCACTCGGACTCGCACACGCACCCGCACCCGCAGCGTGCAAAAGCGCGGGTCGGAGATGCGCCTGACGGATTCGCGCCATTCACCATGAAACTCCCTCCCTGGTTCGTCGGCGAATTCGCCGGCACGTTCCTCCTCGTGTTTTTCGGCTGCGGCTCGGTGGCGGCGGCGACACTGCTCGGCGCGCAGGTGGGCGTGTTTCAAGTCGCGATCGTGTGGGGTCTCGGGATCGCGACGGCGATTTTTCTCACGGGCGCGCTGAGCGGCGCGCACCTGAATCCGGCGGTGACGTGTGCGCTCGCCGTGTGGGGCGATTTTCCGGCGCGGCGCGTGGCGGGCTACGTCGCCGCGCAACTCGCGGGCGCGTTCGCCGCGGCGGCGGTGTTGCACGGGATGTTTTCCGGCGCGCTCGCGGCCTACGAGACCACGCACGCCATCGTGCGCGGCGCCGCCGGCAGCGAGGCGACGGCGATGATCTTCGGCGAATTTTTCCCTAACCCGGGCGGCAAGCCGCTGACCGACGCGGCGCGCGCGCTCGTGTCGCCGCTCGCGGCGTTTGGCATCGAGGTCGTCGGCACGGCGGTGCTCGCGCTGGTGATCTTCGGCGTGACGGATGAGCGCAACACCGCGCGTCCGCGCGAACTCACTCCGGTCGTGATTGGCCTGACGGTGACGCTGCTCATCTCGCTGATCGGTCCGCTGACGATGGCGTGCTTCAACCCCGCGCGCGACCTCGGGCCGCGCGGGTGGAGTGCGTTGGCGGGTTGGGGGAGCGTGCCGTTTACGGCGAACGGTTCGGGCTGGCTCGTGGTTTACGTGCTCGCCCCGCTCCTCGGCGCGCAACTCGGCGGCGCGCTCTATCGTGGATTTTTCCGCAGCGCCTACCGCGCGCCGGGCGCG
>JBEANZ010000459.1:0-3216 GCA_041165185.1 Verrucomicrobiota bacterium
CCGTGCGCATGACCGGCCTCGAGTTCGACTACAAGCAGGCCCTCACCTTTCTCCCGAATTGGGCCCGCGGCGTGCAGGTCTTCGCCAACGCCAGCGCACAGCGCGTGACCGGCGAGGCGTCGGACAATTTCTACGGCTACGTGCCGCGCACCTACAGTTGGGGCGCGAGCCTCGCCCGCCAGAAATTCAACCTGCGCGCCAACTGGAACTATCGCGGCCGCCAGCGCACCGGCGCCGGCCTCGCTTCCGATCCGCAGAGCTACACGTGGAATTCCAAAAAGCTGAATCTCGACTTGCAGGGAGAATATTTTCTCCGCCGCGGCTTCGCGCTCTTCGCGAATCTCCGCAACGTCAACGACGCCACCGAGGACGTCGAGATCACCGGCCCCCTCACGCCCGCGCACGCCCAGTTCCGCAGCCGCCAAGACTTCGGCTCGCTCTGGACGATCGGGCTCAAGGGAAATTTCTGAGCCGGGCCGATGCAGCGGGAAACCAAAGATGAACACAGATAGACCCGGATGCAGAGGGGGTGACTCCGCGCAGCCACCACGCCGCCAACGCGCATCGACCACGCACCATTCGGCGTGGAAAGTGCCGACGGTGCGTCGCCCAAATCTCTCCGAGTATCTGCATTACAATGCCCAAGGAACGCGCATCTTGAGCAGGTTTTCCCTCAGCCCGGCACTCGAGCCACGGCCGTATGATGCCCCGTTGCCGACCACAAACTGCTCGGTCTTCTCGCCGCGCCACGCCCACGCCCTGCCGCACCTGGTTTCGCGGCAGTCCTTCAGTCGGCTTGGAAAATTTTCCTACCAATGAAATTTTCCTACCTCAAATTCCGGGGATTCAATGGTAGGAAGATCTTGTTGGTAGAAAAAATTTCCCAACCCCAAGCCTGCTCGCAGTGGAGCGCGCCTTGTTGCGGCAGTGCCGCGCTGGGTTCATCTGTGTCCATCTGTGGCTAAAATGATTTGTTCCGTCTAAGCCAACCGCGCCCGCCGCCACCCATGCAATTCCGCCTCCCGTTCCTCTGCCTCCTCCTCGGCGCGACTTCGCTCGCCGCGTCCGCCGCCACGCCGGCGAAACCCAACATCGTCTACCTCCTCGCCGACGATCTCGGCTACGGCGACGTGCAGGCGCTCAATCCCACGCGTGGCAAAATCAAGACGCCCCATCTCGACCGTCTCGCGTCGCAGGGCCTCACGTTTACCGACGCCCACAGCGGCTCCTCCGTCTGCACGCCCACGCGCTACGGCCTGCTCACGGGCCGCTACGCGTGGCGCTCGCGCCTGCAACGCGGCGTGCTCGACGGCACCGACGATCCGCCGCTCATCGCCGAAGGCCGTCTCACTGTGCCCGCGCTGCTCAAACTACACGGCTACACGACCGCCGCGATCGGCAAGTGGCATCTGGGTTTCCTCTCCGAACGCCCGCCCGCCGCAACCACCACCACGGCCGCTTCCGCGAGCGCGAAGAAAAACAAAACCAAGATGGGCGAAAACGGCCTGCCCATCGGCGCCCGCATCGTCGGCGGCCCGATCACGCGCGGCCTCGATTATTTCTGGGGCTGCTCCAACGCCCGCACCATGTCCGGCCTCATCGAAAACGATCGCGTCGTCGAAAATCTCCCGCCCATCGAAATGCTCCCGCGCCTCGAGCGCCAGGCCGTCAACTACCTCGCCGAGCACGCCGCCGCCGCGAAATCCGGCCAGCCGTTTTTCCTCTACGTCCCGCTCACCTCGCCGCACACGCCGATTCTCCCGACACCCGAGTGGCAGGGCCGCAGCGGCCTCGGCGCCTACGGCGATTTCGTGATGCAGACCGATGCCGTCGTCGGAAAAATCCTCGCCGCCCTCGACGCCCACGGCCTCGCGGAAAACACGCTCGTCATCTTCACCGCCGACAACGGCTGCTCGCCGCAAGCCGACACGCCCGGCCTCGAAAAACAGGGCCACTTCGCCAGCGCGCAGTTCCGCGGCTACAAGGCCGACATCTGGGACGGCGGCCACCGCGTGCCGTTCTTCGCCCGCTGGCCCGGCCGCATCGCCGCCGCCTCGACGAGCGCCCAGCTCAGCTGCCACGTCGATCTCCTCGCGACGTGCGCCGAACTCCTCGGCGCCACGCTCCCGCCCAACGCCGGCGAAGACAGCGTGAGCATCCTCCCCGCGCTGCTCGGCACCGCCCGCGCGCCGCTGCGCGAAGCCGTCGTCCACCACTCGATCCACGGCATGTTTTCGATCCGCCAGGGACCGTGGAAACTTGAGTTCTGCCCCGGCTCCGGCGGTTGGGCCGCGCCCCTCGACACCGCCGCGCGCCAAGCCGGCCTCCCGGAAATCCAGCTCTACAACCTCGCCACCGACATCGCCGAAACGAAAAATCTCCACGCTGAAAACCCCGCCATCGTCGCGCGCCTCCGCACGCTGCTCGACCGCTACGCCGCCGACGGCCGCAGCACCCCCGGCCCTCGCCAATCCAACGACGTCCCCATCGATCTCCTGAAGACCAAATCCGCCGCCCCAACGCCATGAATCGCCTCCTCCCGTTCACGCTTCTCACATCCCTTCTGTCCCTCGCGTCCATTTCGTCTCTTTCTCACGCCGCGCCCGCGTCCACCGTCACGAAGCCCAACCTCCTCTTCATCTTCGCCGACGACCAGCGCGCTGACACCATCGCCGCCCTCGGCAACGCCCACATCCGGACGCCGCACCTCGACCGCCTCGTGCGCCGCGGCGTCTCCTTCGACCGCGCCTACATGCAGGGCGGCATGAACGGCGCGACCTGCGTGCCGTCGCGCGCTATGCTCCTATCGGGCCGCCCGCTTTTCCACATCGACGAAAAACTCACGCGCGACGAGACGTGGCCCGCGGCCTTCGGCCGCGCCGGCTACACCACCTTCATCAGCGGCAAGTGGCACAACACCCCCGCCTCCATTCCGCTGAGTTTCCAGCGCGCCCGCTCGATGTTCACCGGCGGCATGACCAATCCGCTCAAGGCCCCGCTCGGCCATCTTGAAAACGGCCAGATGAGTCCGACCACCGTCAGTCCCAAACACGCTTGCGAAGCCTTTGCCGACGAAATCATCGCCTTCCTCCGCGAGCCGCACACCGCACCGTTTTTCGCCTACCTGCCCTTCGACGGCCCGCATGATCCGCACATCGTGCCCGACGATTTTCCCGTCCGCTACGACCCGGAGAAAATCCCGCTCCCCGCCAACTT
>JBEANZ010000460.1:0-2872 GCA_041165185.1 Verrucomicrobiota bacterium
TGTCGCTGCAGAAGACGAGGAGCGTGTCCTTTTCGAGGCCGAGCTCGCGGAGCTTGGCGCGGAGCGTGCCGACGCTGCGGTCGAGCGCGACGAGTTCGCCGTAGTGGTGCGCGGAGAGGGCGGCGAGCGAATCGAAGCCGGCCTTGTCGGCATCGCGTGCGCGGAACGGCGCGTGCGGCGAGCCATACCAGATGACGGTGAACATCGGGCGGCCGCCGTCGCGGTGCTTGGCGAGAAATTTCACCGCCTCATCGACGATGATCTCGGAGGAGTCGCCGTGCATCTGCCCGAACTTGCCGTTGCGGCTCATCAGCGGATCGAGGTCGAAGAAATTTGAAACGGAGAGCCACTCGTCGAAGCCGAACGCGCCGGGCGTGCGCGGATCGTTCGCGAGGATCGGGGCGCCGGGGCCCTTGTGGCCGTTGAGGTGCCACTTGCCGAAATGGCCGGTCACGTAGCCGGCGCCGCGGAGCGCCTGCGCGATGGTTTTCTCCTGCAGGCGCAGCGCGTAGCCGTGCGAAAGCACGCCCGTGCGATCATGCGAGCGGCCGGTCAGCACGGCGGCGCGCGTGGGCGAGCACACGGGGCCGCCGGAGTAGAAGCGTTCGAAGCGCAGGCCGGCGGCGGCCATGGCGTCGAGGTGCGGGGTCTTGAGCACGGGGTGGCCGCGGTAGCCGGTTTCGCCCCAGCCCATGTCGTCGGCCATGACGAAGATGATGTGGGGCTTCGTGGCGGCGAACAGCGGCGCGAGCAGCAAAGCGAGGAGCGAGGCGAGGCGGGACAGGGTTTTCATCGGAGAGTGAGCTGGCGGTCGTGGCGGATGGTCCAGGTGCGTGGGCGCGGGCCGTCGCGGAAGGGAACGGAAAATTCGTAGCCGTCGGGCGTGATGCGAAACGCGGGCGCATCGGCGGCGGCGGGTGCGGTTGCGACGACGGGCGCTGTGGTGGGTGCGGACCAGTTGAGTTCGGCGAGCGTGGCGGCCCAGCGGTTGTGTTGTTTCCGGAAGTCGAGCTGCGCGTAGTAGAAATCGAGTGCGAGATCGCGGGCCTCGCGGCCGGGGACGGGTGGGACGGCGACGGACGTGGGCGTGGATTTTTTTGTGAACAGCACGCGGCCCCACATTTCCGGGCGGTGCATGTCGATCACGCCTTGTGGCGACCACACCCAGTTGTCCTCGGGCGTCTTTGGGATTTTTTCGTAGCGACCGTTGGCCGTGGTGATTTGCCACTCGACGCGCGAGAAATTCATGCGCCACACGTCGCCCTCGGCGGGCGCGCGCGGCGCAGCAGTGGCGAGCGTGCCGGGCGGCTCGAACGCGGTCCACGGAAACGCGATCTCGAGGGTCCAGCCGGTGTCGGTGTCGCGCGGATCGTTGAGCGTGCCGCGGACGTGGACGGCGGATTTGAGGCCGGGGATTTCCCACTCGTTGCGCGCCTTGCCGCCATCCATGTAAGGCTTCGGGAGAAAAAGATCCCAGCCGGTGTTGAGGGCGTTGAGCTCGAACTCGTAGTAGGCGTGCGTGTCGCCGCGCGGATCGAGGAACACCTCGAAGTCGGGGTCGTGGAAAATCACGGCGTCGTGCTGTGTGAGTTTGCCCCAGACGTGCGGCTCGGTGAGTTCAGCGGCGATGTAGAGGAAGCGGTCGTCCCAGAGAATTTTCGCGCGCGTGCGGAAACGGGGCTTCGGTTTCGCGTCGCCCTCGATGTCGACGAAGTCGGAAGTCCACGGCGCGGCGGCCCACGCATCGTCGTCGAGTTTGCCGTCGATCGTCAGCGGTGTCGTGGCGGCGGTGTGGCGGGCGACGTATGTGAGCGGGACGATGGGCTGCATCTTGTCGCGCCACGCGGAGAGTTTCGCGGCGTCGGCGGCCGGAAGCGGTGCGGCGACTGTGGCGGCGAGGGCGGCGAACGACAGCCAGCGGGTTGGCGGAGAACAGCGCAGGGTCATGGAGGCGATGAGGGGTGCGGGGTGAGCGCGGGAAGCGAATCCGGTCGCCGAGAGATGTCGATGCCGAGGTCGGCGGGCACACCGCCGCCGGCGCGCGAGCGAAGCATCGCGCCCCCGGCCGGGCCGGCCCTTGACGAATCCCCGGCGGCGGCATCGCATCGCAACGCCTCGTCTCCGCTTTCGCCCGCGTCGCCTCGCTCCGTTTTTTTCCTCGATGAAACTCCGCCCCCGCCTCCTCGCCCTCGTCGTCCTCGCCGCGCTCGGCGCGACGTTCTCCGCTCGCGCCGCCACGGCGCCCGCCGCCGCGCCCGTGCGGAAAAACGTCCTCTTCCTCATCGCCGACGATCTCAACAACCTCCTCGGCTGCTACGGCGATCCGCGCGCGAAGACCCCGCACCTCGACCGCCTCGCCGCGCGCGGCGTGCGCTTCGATCGCGCGTATTGTAATTTTCCCCTCTGCGGCCCGAGCCGTAATTCCCTCCTCACCGGCCTCTACCCCAACTCCACCGGCATCCTCACGAACTCCCAGATTTTCCGGCAGACGATCCCCACGCAGCTCTCGTTGCCGCAGGCGTTCCGCCAGCAGGGCTACTTCGCCGCGCGCCTCGGCAAGCTCTACCACTACAACGTCCCCAACTCCATCGGCACCGAGGGCCACGACGATCCCGCCTCGTGGGAACTCGAGCTCAACCCCGCCGGCGTCGACCGCCTCGTGGAGCACCCGAAAATTTTCAGCCTCATCCCCGGCTCCTTCGGCGGCACGCTCAGTTGGCTCGCCTCCGAGCAAGGCGACGCCGCGCACACCGACGGCATCCTCGCCGATCAGGCCGAGTGGGTGCTCGAACGCTGCGCCGCGCGCCGCGACCGGCCGTTCTTCGTCGCCGTCGGATTTTTCCGCCCGCACACGCCCTACGTCGCGCCGAAA
>JBEANZ010000461.1:0-7151 GCA_041165185.1 Verrucomicrobiota bacterium
TCTCGGCGCGATCGGTCGCCGCGTGGAAAACCAACTCGCCGCCTTCACCGATGTCGGCCTGCTCAAGCGAGCGCCCGAATCGCCACCCACCGAGCCGGCCGTCGCGCCGTCGGACGAACGCCCGCGTCGTGTCGCGCCGCACGACTACACGCAGCCGCTCGAGCAGCGCGCGCGTTCCTACCTCGACATCAACTGCGCGCATTGCCACCGCCTCGGCGGCGTGGGCGGGCGCACGCAGTTCCAGATGATCGAGTCGCTCCCACTCGCGCGCACCGGCCTCATCAACGGCACGCCGCTCGTCCCGTTGCTCGGCCCCGACGCGCGCGTGGTCGCGCCCGGCGCGCCGGAGCGCTCGGAGTTGTTGCACCGCCTCCTGTTGAAAGAAGGCGGCCGCATGCCGCTGATCGGCGGCGAAAAAACCGACGACGAGGGCGTCGATCTCATCCGCCGCTGGATCGCGAGCATGGTGCCCTGAGCCGCGGCGGCGGGATGGTTGTGGCACGGGTTTCTAGCCCGTGTGTCCCGCCACACGCCGCACGCCACGGAAAGTCAGGCAGGTCCCACCCGCGCAAGGCTTGCCGCAACCCACCGGCCCGGAAACAGCATCATGCCCGGGTGGCGGGGCGGCCCGCGCTCGTTGTGGTGGAGCTGCGCGATCAACAGTTCCACGGCCTGCGACCCGAGCAAATCGTCGCACTGGTCGATCCCTGCAATCGCGGCCGGCAGGCCTTCGGCCCAACGGAGCGAGACCACTTGCAGCTGTTTTTCCCGGCAAACCGCGCGCACTCCCGGCGCCGAGAGTTGCGCGACCGCACTGACGATCAACGCGTCGGCTCCGCTCTGATCCAGCCACGTGCCGAGGCCGGGCGGCCGCTTTGACTTCGCCAGTTGGAGCAGTTGTCGCGCGCGCGCCGGCTGCGGGTGGTGCGCAAGAAACGCCGCCGTCCACGCGTGCTTCGCCCGCTCGTCGATCACGGCGTCGACAATGGCGGCGGGGCGCGCACAGCCGAGTTTCGCGAGCTCCGCCAGCGCCGTGCGCATCGCGAGGAAATGATGATGGCCCACGTGGTGCAGTTCGGGCGTCCACGTCACGTTGCCGATCACCACAGCGGCGAAGCGGCTCCAGTCCCAGTCGAGTGCCAGCGCTGTCTCCGGCGTGAGCACCGGGGAAAGCAGCACGCCCGTGATGCCGCGCGCGACGATGATTTCCTGCAGTCGCCGAGCGGTCATGCCGGGATCGTCGGTCCAGAATTCCTCGAGCGCGAAACCGAGGCGCTCGGCGCGCGCCCTGGCGCCCTCGAAGACGAGCCGTAGATACAGATTCTCGGCCGTGAGACGCCGGCTCGTGTGCACCCAGACAAACGCGATGCGCTCTCCGGCCGCGACCGGGCGGGCGTTGCGGATATGGGACATCAGCGCCGAGAAACGCGGATTCGGTCGGTAGCCCAATTGTTCGGCAACCTGCTGCACCCGCGCCCGTGTCGCCGGCCGGATTTTGAGATCACCCCGCAGAGCATAGGAGACCGTGGCAAGGCTACAACCGGCGGCGCGGGCGATTTGCTGCAGGGTAATCACGAGGGGAAGGCGATGGCTCGGCTCAGGTCATTGACCTGCTGCTGAGCAGGCAATCCTCGGAATTGAACGGTTTCAACAAAACAGCAGTGGCCTCTCCGTTGGCGAGGGGTAAACCCTTCGCTTGTTCCCCGTCGCCCGACTTGGTCGCACCCCGCCGACACCCGCTGCGCTCCCCTGAATTTTTCCCATGAACGCCCTGTTACATTTGATCGCGGTTTTCTGTCTCGCCTGCGGGCTCCGGGCGATTGCCGCCGAAGCATCCGTCGTGGGCGCCACTGCGCGGCTCATCGTGGTCCCCAAGGGTGAAGTCGACATCGCGATGGCTGATGGCGCGGTCGCGCGGTTCGCCCGTGCCGATCCGAATATCGAGATGCGCTGGGGGCAGTTTCTCGACCCCGCGTTGAGACTCAATGACACGGGCTCGCTCTACAATGTGCTGACTTGGGGTCCAAAAACCGCCGGCACGAACGCTGCGGCGCAGCACGTCGAGGACGGCTTCGACCCGAGTGTCGATCGCGGCTACGGGGGCGGGCGCACCGCCAATTTCCTCGCCGCCGGTAAACTAAAGACCCTGCGGGCGAGCGCCAGCCGCTCGGATGGTGGCAAAATTTCGTGGGACTTCCCAGCGGATGAAACCGCCACCCTGCGCGCTGAACTCGATCTGCCGCCCGACGGCACGGCGCCGCGGCTGCGTTTGAAAGCAACCGTGAAGTCCGACGGCTGGTATTCGTTTGGCTACATGGGAGCACCCGAAGCCGCAGCCGCCGACATCGAGGAACTGTGGCAGCCGCTGATCTACAACGAGCGGCGATTCCCGCAGGAGCCGTTTCTTGAGGCCGCGTATCGTTGCCCGTTGCCAACGACGCTGGTGACTCGCGGCGGCGTGACGACCGGCGTGCTTGCCGATCCGGCGGAGTATCCGTTTCAGCCGCTGCCCAATTTTGCGAATTCACGCTTCGGCGTCGCCCTGCGCAATCAACGCGGGCTCGCGCAGCCGATGTTGTTCGCGCCGCTGCTCGGCGGCGCTGGTTCGCGGATGAAGGCGGGTGAGACGCGCGAGTTCGTCATGCGGCTCGTCGTCGCGAAGGCAGATCTCTCTACCACCTTCGAACGCGTCGCGCGCTCGCTCTACGGTTTCGCCGATGTGCGGCACAATGCGCTCGGCTCGCTCAACGCCACCTTCGACGCGATGCTCGAGTTCGGCCTGAGCGACTATGCGAAATTCAACGCCGACCTGCGCGGCTTCGCCTACGACACCGACGTGCCCGGCGCGGTGAAGAACGTCTCCGCGCTGCACCCGCTCGGCCTCGCGCTCGTCACGGATCGTGCGGAAATCTACACGCGGCTCGCGCGCCCGCTCATGGAGTTCTTCGTTTCGCGCGAGCGCTTCCTCTTTACGACCGATCCCAAAGTAAAAGGTCAGTCGGCCTCTTCCCACCTCCGCGGACTTGGTGCGCCGCTCACTGAATATGCCAATCTTTACGCGATGTCGGGCGGGCGCACGCCGTTCTTCCGCACGGCGGCCGAGGGGCTGTTCGGGAAAGACCGCGTGCTGAACCTCGAGGGCAAGATTCGCGGCGACAACTGGTCCAACGCCCTCGGCCTCTACCGCGCCACCGAGGAAAAGCGCTGGCTCGACCATGCGATCAAGGATGCCGACGCCTATCTGAGGACCCGCGCGGGAGTCCGCGCGACGGATTATTCGGATCCCGATTCGCGCGGGTTGTTTTTCTGGACGGCGTTCACCCCGCAGTGGATCGAGTTGTTTGAACTCTACGAGGTGACGCGCGAGGCGCGCTTCCTCGCGGCCGCGCATGCCGGCGCGCGCGACTACGCGCAGTTCGTGTGGCTCGCGCCACGGATTCCGGACGGCGAGGTGCGCGTGCACGAAGACGGCCTTGCGCCCGCCTATCGCAGCGGTCCGCGCTTTCCGCGGATCAAGGCCGAGGCCGAGACGGTTCCCGCGTGGCGCACCTCCGAAATCGGACTCACCAGTGAATCGGCCCCGACGAGCAAAGGTGCGCGGGGCATATTCCTCGCGTGCTACGCGCCGTGGATGCTGCGCATCGCCGCGCTGACGAACGACGCCTTCCTCCACGACATCGCCCGCTCCGCGATCATCGGCCGCTACACGAGTTTCCCCGGCTACCACCTCAACACCGCGCGCAACACCGCCTACGAAAAACCCGACTTCGCGCGCCGCGGGAAAGACGAACTGAATTCCGCCACCTCGATCCACTACAACCACATCTGGCCGCACATCGCGCTGCTGCTCGACTACCTCGTGGCGGACGCCTTCGCGAAATCGCGCGGGGCGGTTGATTTTCCGGCGCGCTACGCCGAGGGCTACGGTTACCTGCAACAACGCGTGTTCGGCGACCGCCCGGGCCGCGTCTACGGCGAAAACGGCTTTTATCTATGGATGCCGCGCGGCGCCGTGACCGTTGACCACCCGGAGCTCAATTTCGTAACTGCGCGCGGCGCCTCCAAGGTCGCCATCGCGCTCACCAACCAATCGAAGTCCGCGCTCAAATCTCATGTCACGCTCTCGCGCGAGCGCGTGACGATCGCCCCGGGTGCCAACGCGAAAGTGACCGTGTGGGAGAACAACCGGCGCGTTCGCGAGGAGCCGCTGTCGGCCGATGCTCGCATCGCCGTGGACGTCGCGGCCGAGGGCATCACCACTCTGATTGTCAGCGATGTCGCGCCCCGCGTGGAGTTTCAGGACCAGATTCTCAGCCGCGCCGCACGGCTCCCGGCGGAAAGCGTCTGCGACCTCGGCTGGCGCGGCGCGCGCGGTGTCGTGCTGTCGTTCGGTGCGGGCGAACTGACGAGCGCCTACGTTTACCTGCCGGACTTCGAGCGCACGTTGACGCGCTGCACGGTGCATTATCGGCAGGGCGGCGGCGAATTCCGTGCCATGGCGGACGCATGGTATCCCTTCGACTTTACGGTCCCCGTCGCGGGTGATGCGCCGCTGGAGTTCTGGTTCGAGACTCAATCGAATTCCGGCGCCGCCGAAAAATCACCGGTTGGCCGGCTGCTCCTGAAATGAAAATGTGGTATTCGCTCAGTCTACGAGAGTGGTTGGCGGTCCTGGCACCGGCACTATCAGTCCCATTCTCTCCGGCCCAATCTCTCGCATCCGCCGCCTCGACTCTCTGGTATCGCGATCCCGCGCTGACACGCGCGTGGCGCGACGGAAGCGAGCGCGGATTGCGCGCGCGTGGCGGATTCGCGGTCGACGTGCACCGGCGCAACGGTGCGCTGGCGACGGCCACCATTGTCTCCACTCATGGCACCCCATGCACCGTGCGCGCGCGAGCTCCGTTCCAACTCGGCGCGGCCCGCAGCCGTGCGGAAGGATCGGACCACGTCCTCGAATTTCCCACGGTCGCCGGCAAAACCTACGAAATTACGTCGCAGCCATGAAACACACCCTGCCTCTTTTCACTGTCCTGCTGCTGGTCCTAGTCGCTGTGCTTCGCGCCAGTGATAGCCGATCCCCTGCGGCAGCTGAAAAGCTCAGCCGCGCGGCATCGCTTCGGCGCCGGCGGTCGGTGACTCGGTTGCGGGAAAAATTCAGGTTGAATTTCAGGCCGCCGGTCACTCACAGCGTTCAGGTTCCCATGTGCCCGCCCCGCCGCATTTTGCTCATGGTCGCCGCCGCCCTGGTGGTTTCGTTCCTCACAAGAGGCTCCGCGGACGAGGCGACGGCCGCCGATCGGCTCGCTGCCGGCTTCGCTTCGCCAACTCCGACCGCCCGGCCACTCGTGTGGTGGCATTGGATCAATGGCAATGTGACCAAGCACGGCATCGAAGCCGACCTCGCCGACATGAAGCGCGTCGGGATCGCGGGCGTGCAGATGTTCGACGCGAGCATCTACCTTCCGCCCGGTCCCGTCCGCTACGGCACCGATCAGTGGCACGAGCACGTGCAGCACGCGATCGCCACAGCGGACAAACTCGGCCTCGAGTTTCACCTCATGAACACCCCGGGCTGGTCGGCCAGCGGCGGCCCGTGGGTCACGCCGGAGCGCTCGATGAAGAAACTCGTTTGGAGCGAGACGACGACAGCCGGCGGCGGCGCGCTCACGCTCGCCGTGCCGCAGCCGAAGATCGAGCCGCTGAAATTTCGCACGCCGCCCGCGAAGAAGATGGAGAATTTTTTCCGCGATATCGTCGTGCTGGCGGTTCCGGCCGAATCCACACGCCGCACTCCCGACTGGAAACTCAAGACGAAGCTCGAGGAGAGGACGCTCACCGCTGCGCCGCTCGACACAAATGCCACGGGCTGCATTCCCCGCGCGCAGGTGCTCGACCTCACGGCAAACTTCGATCCGGCCACCGGCACGTTGCGGACCACGCTCCCCGCCGGCGAGTGGACGATCTTACGTTTCGGATTTACCTCGACGAGTTCGACGAACCATCCCGCCGTGCCCGAGGGACACGGCCTTGAGATCGACAAAATGGACGCCGACGCCGTCTCGTTCTACTTTGATCAGGCGCTCGGCCGCATCCTGCGCGAGGCCGGCCCACGCGTGGGCCGCACGCTCAAGGGACTGCTTTTCGACAGCTTCGAGGGCGGCCCGCAAAACTGGACCGACACGTTTCCCGCCCAGTTCCGCGCGCTGAAGGGCTACGACTTCGTGCCGCTGCTGCCCGTGCTCACGGGTCGCGTGGTGGAGAGCCCGTCGTTCACCGAAGCAGCGCTCCGTGATTTCCGCAGCGCGGTCGAGCAGCTGATCGCGAAAAACTATTTCGGCACGATGCAGCGGCGCGCGCACGAGCTCGGGCTTGTGATCTACGCCGAGGCACAGGGCGGCCCGCTGAATCCGGTTTCGGCGAACGAGTTTGTCGATGTGCCGATGAACGAATTCTGGATGCCCGACACGGCGCCGCGCCTGCCGCGAATCAAGCTCGTTGCCTCCGTCGCCAATATCCTCGGTCGCAAGCTCGTCGCCGCCGAGTCGTTCACCGCCAAACCCGAGGACGGCCGCTGGCTCGCTACGCCCGCCACGCTCAAGGATCCGGGCGACTACGCGTGGACGGCCGGCATCAACCGCTTCATCCTCCACCACTACGTGCACCAACCCACCGACGACGGCCCCGGCTTCGGCCTCGGCCGCTACGGCACGCATTTCGGCCGCCTCAACACCTGGTGGCCGCTCGCCGGCGCGTGGATCGACTACGTGGCGCGCGGGCAATTTCTCCTCCAGCAAGGTCGCACCTTCGCCGACATCGCTTTTCTGCACACAGAGGATCACGGCTACGCCTACCCCGCCGCCATGGTCACCACACCCACCGGCTACGACTTCGACATCGTCTATCCGCGCCACCTCGCCGCGATGACTTGGCGCGACGGTGCGCTCATGCTTCCGACGGGGCCCGCGTATCGCCTGCTCATGCTCCCGGAGAACTGGTCCGCCGACCTCGCGACGCTGCGCCGCCTCCGCGACCTCGCGCTCGCCGGTGCCCCGATCTTCGGCCGCGCGCCGGTCGTGCCCGCAGGGGTTCTCGACTACGAGGGGCGTAATGAATTCGCCGCGCTCGTGCACGAACTGTGGAGCGAAAGC
>JBEANZ010000462.1:0-2956 GCA_041165185.1 Verrucomicrobiota bacterium
GCCGGGCAGCAACCGGCCGGCGCACGAAAGCAGCGCGCGAACCGAGGGTTGCCGGAGGCCTCGAAAGGGGGGCGTCATGTTTGGAAAAGGGGAGCACGGAGCGAGGCGGCGAGAGCGGGCCTCGCGCTCACTGCGAGATCTCGCGCAGCGACGTGCCATGCAGACTGAAAAAAGTGCGGCACGGGTGTGGACGGAGTCGCGCTGCGCCGGCCGCGCGGGAACGCGTGCGCCGCGAGCGGCGGCGGCGCGCCGGATCGCGACGGGTGGGCGGACGCAGTGAGCCGGACTCAAGCAGTCAAGAGCTGAGAGTTGAGAGCTGAGAGCCCGTTCCTCGGAGCGTGGCTCGGATTTGGAGACGCGTCACGGAGTTCACCGTTCGGTTTTGCTCTCAGCTCTCGGCTCTGAACTCGGGGCTGAATCGTTCCGGCTGAGGGCATGAATCAGCGCCCGCCGAACCGCCCCGCCGCGCAACCTGCCTGTAGGAAGCGCGCCCCGCTGCTCGCCCGCGTGGGTGCTGGCACGACTGACGCGACGGGCGGCGCGGGCACGCATCCGCACCCACGTGCCACTTTCTTCCGACCGGATGGCAGCTTTTCGCCCGAAAATCCGCACTGGGCATGACGCACACTCTCGCCGCCTCGGCCCACCCGTTCCCCTCCCAACCATGCCAACCCCGTTTCGACTCCGCCCCTTTTCGTTCGCTCGCATGCTCCTTTCGCGCGCCGGCCGGTTGCGGCGCGTTTGGCGAGATCTGTCGAGTGTTTGTCACAAATACAGGGTCGCTACCGGGAGCGGCGGACGCAGTGAGGGCATGATTGATCGCCCGTCGAAACGCCCCGCCGCGCAACCCGCCTGTGACAAGCGACCCTGTTTTTGTGACGAAAACGGCAGGCGGGCGGCCGTCTCAGGAAATTCCGCACCACCGCGGAATTCCATCTTGCGGCGCGCGCGGTTCGCCCGTCCAAAACGGCGCGCGACCTGCATTCCCCCGGCTCGCGTGCACCACCCCGCAATGATTTTTCCCCTCGGCAATTTCCCGCGCTGCACCGCACGCTGCGCGCCCGCACGCTGCGCGCACGCGCACGCGCACGCGTCCGCGCACGCGTTCTCCCGCTCGTTCACCCGCGCCCGAGTGCTCGCACTCGCGGCCACGCTCACCCTCACCCTCACTCTCGCCGCCGCGGTCGCGCCGTCGGCCGTAGGCGCGGAGCCGGCCCGCACTTCGCCGCTCGCCACGCACCCGCGCTACACCGGTTCGCCGTTCGTGCGCACGTGGCTCGCGGAGGATTACGGCGCGCACCCCGTAAACTCGAGCCTGCTCCAGCACCCGCGCACCGGCCTCATCTACGTGGGCAACACCAGTGGCATCCTCGAGTTCGACGGCGAGCGCTGGCGACTCATCCGCACGCCGGCCGGCGCCGGGGCCACGTCGCTCCGCCTCGATGATCGCGGGCGGATCTGGGCCTGCGCGGGGGCGGACATCATTCGCCTCGAGCCGGACGCCCGTGGCGAGTTGCAGGCGCGCTCGATGCGCGGGCGCATGGAGGCGACGGCCAAACTCGCCGACAGGTTTAACGAGTGCGTCGCGACCAGCGCGGGCCTCTACGCGATCGATCGGTTGCGGCTGTGGTTGCTGCCGGCGGACGACGGACCCGCGCAGGTGTGGCGGCTCTCGGAGACCAACGCCACGCTCCTGAAACTCTGGGCCGAGGACGACGATCCCTGGGTGCTCCTCGGCGAACGCCCCATCGTCGTCGCCCGCCTTCACGCCGGCAAAATCGACCGCCCGCCCGTCCCGGCGCGGCGCGTCCACGAGGTGCGCACCGAACCCGACGGCACGAAACACTACCTGACAAGGGCGACCCTGGATCGGTGGCACGGCGCGAGCGGACACTCCGTGCGGCTCCCGCTGACGAACGACACGGCGTATGCCGCGATCTTTCTCGCCGACGGGCGCATCGCGTTCGGCACGGACAGCAACGGCCTCATCGTGTGCGACCGCGACGGCCGTTTCCTCCAACGCATCGACCGCACCGACGGCCTGCCGGCCAACGGCATCAACGGCCTGATGGAGGATCGCGAGGGCGGCGTGTGGCTGGCGATGCACCTCGGGCTCGCGCGCGTGCAGCTCGATTCGCCCTATGCGCGGCACGGTCCGGCGCAGGGCCTCGAAGGCACCGTGCACTCGCTGGCCCGGCACGGCGACCGGCTCTACCTCGCCACCACCGAGGGCCTCGCCGCGCGCGGGCCGGAGGGGGAATTTGAGGGGGTGCCCGGCGTCCGTGGCTGGCAACGCGAGGTGGCCGCCCACGGGGAGTGGCTGTTCGCCCTCTCGAGTTATGCGGTCGGTTTTCGCCTCGGCGAAACGGGCAAGCCGCACCGCCTCGAAACGCGCAACTACCTCGGCGTCGTCCCGCTCGCCGCCTGGCCCGGTTGGTTTGCGCTCGGCGCGTCCGACGGTCTGCGCTGGGGCCGCTTCGAGGGCGACAAATGGGTCGGCAAAGGCCCGCTGCACGCGCCCGCGCCGCGCGTCGTCACGCGCGCGCTGCTCGAGGCGCCGGCGGGCATCGTGTGGGCGACGTTTGCCGGCGAAGGATTGTGGCGCGCCGATTTGCGCAACGGGCTGCGCGCCGACGCCCCGGCGCGGCGCTTCTCCCTCGAGGACGGCCTGCCGCAACCGCCCTCGGCGATGTTTCTCCTCGGCGGCGAAATCGTCGCCGCCGCCGCCGGCCAACTCCTGCGCTTCGACGCCGCGGCCGCCCGCTTCACGCCCGATGCG
Organism: Verrucomicrobiota bacterium; assembly: GCA_041165185.1. Lineage (GTDB taxonomy): Bacteria > Verrucomicrobiota > Verrucomicrobiia > Opitutales > Opitutaceae > JBEANZ01. Next base: position 2,780 of record JBEANZ010000462.1, read on the forward strand.
CGCATCGCCGGCCTCGCGCCGCAGGCGGTCGAGCGCGCCTACGCCGATCACGCCGGCACGATTTGGATTCAGGGCCCGGCGCCGGCCCGCGCGATCAGCCGCCTCGTCGCGGAGGGCGCGGGGCGTTGGCGCGTGGAGCCGTTACCCGGCGAGCCGCTGCGCCACCTGCCACCGACC
>JBEANZ010000463.1:0-6738 GCA_041165185.1 Verrucomicrobiota bacterium
GGGCCGGCGCTCGTCGCCGTGCCGTCGCGCCGCACACGTGCGAGCGAGTGCGGACGTCCGTTGGCGCACTCTCGCCGGCAAAGGGCGACGACACGCCGATGAGCGGCGGCCCTACGGTCCCAAGGCATCTCGGAAATGAGGGCAGGTTCGTTGTGAACCGTGCAGTGGGTCGCGGCGCTCGGGGCGTCGCAGAACAACCGATGCCCCCGGGTTTCCCGGCTGCGGGGGTTGATGGGGTGCGGCGCTTGGCCGGCGGCGGAATCAGAGCGGGCGCACCCAGATATTCCGAAAGCGATCCGGGATCGTGTTCTTGTGATCTTGGAAACGGAACGGGGCGCTGGCGGGGAATTGGCCGTCCCAGCTCGTCGCTTTCTTGTGCACGGTCGGGCCGAGGATGGTCGTGTGGTTTTGGACGACGATGCCGTTGATGATCGTGGTGATGCGGGCGGGCTCGATGACTTTGCCGTCGGCGAGTTTGGGGGCGGTGAAGATGATGTCGTAGGTCTGCCATTCGCCGGCTTTGCGGACGGCGTTCACGAGGGGCGGGGTCTGGCCGTAGACGGCGCCGGCCATGCCGTCGGCGTAGGTGGGGTTGTTGTCGCAGTCGAGGATCTGGCACTCGTAGCGGTCCATGAAGAAGACGCCGGCGTTTCCTTTTTTCTGCGAGTTGCCGTAGGTCTTCGGGTCGCTCTTCCACTCGATGTGGAACTGGCAGCTCGCGAAACTCTGCTTGGACCAGACGTCGCCGCCGTCGACGAGGAGTTCGCCGTTTTCGATTTTCCAGGGGCAGGGTTTGCCGTCCTTGCCGACGAGGGCGGCGGTGTTCTTGCCGTCGAAGAGGATGATGGCGTCGGCGGGGGCGGCGCCGGGTTTGTCGCCGGGTTTGACGGCGGCAGGGGAGGGGCGGTCGAGGTCGTGGACTTTCCACTTGCTGCCGGCGGAGATGAGCGGGGTGTCGGTGTAGCCGAGGGGGAAGGGCTTGCCGTCTTTTTCGTCGGCGCGGGCGAGCGTGGCGGTGAGGGCCGTGGTGAGCGCGGCGGCGGCGAGAGCGAGGAGGCGGGGGCGGAGGGCGGGGGTTTTCATGGGGATCGGGGAGGGAGACGGAAGGCGGGGGGACGGAGGGGGAGAGGGAGCGGGGGAGCGGAGATGGGCGCGTGGGGGAGTGCGTTGCGCGAAGGGATCTGGATCGGGTGCGGGGGGAGGGGAGGCGGGCGGGAGCGTTTCAAGCGCGGCGGGCGTGGGCGAGTCAGAATTGCGGGCGAAAAAAACTCCGCGCGCGATTCGCTCGCGGCGCGGTTTTTTCCACGCGGACGAGGCGTCGCTCGCGCGCAATCGTTCGAGCGAATTCACGTGACCGGCGCGCGGGTCTGCGCCGCTACGCCGGTTATTCTTCGTCACTGCCAAAATGTGGACTTCGACGCGGTCCTGCTCGCCAGATCGTAGATGATATCGCGGCACTTGCCGCCCGGGTTTCCAACGACGGGATTCCCGAGACCGCTCACGTGCCAGAGATGGAAAACGTAGGTTCCATTTTTCTCCTCAATCTCCGCCTTGAACTCGCGCGGGTTTTCCTTCTCGGCAACCAAAACGGCGGCGACGTTCAGCGCGGCGTCCCAATAGGTGGGCGGCAAATCGCGCTGATTCAGGAACGGGAGTTGGGCGGTCGTTGTGGTCGGCGCATGCGGCGGCCGCATGCAAGACGACAACAACACAGTCAGCGCGCAGAGGAGAACTCGTTGCACGTTCATCAAATTGCGCGACCTCCCTCTCCGGGTTCGGCTCAGCGCCAGAGGCCCTCGATGAAGATGTAGTTCCCGCCGCGGCGTTCCCAGCGCGGCTCGACCCACACGGCGCGCGCGTGGGGCGGGCGTTCGAAGTGGCCCGCCACCCAGAGGTGCCGCCCGCCGTGCCACGCCCAATAGCCGCCCACCCAGATGTGGCCGGGCGGGCCGTGCGCGGGGCGGCGTTCGCGGTGCGGCGGCGGCGGCGCCTGCATGACGACCACTTCGCGCACGCCGACGCTTACGCCACCGCCGCCGATGTTGACGCCGACGCTCGTGTAGCCGTGCACCGGCGTGGCTTCCTGCCAGTAGCCGTCCATGAAAATATAGCCGCGATCCCGCCGCTCCCAACGCGGCTCGACCCACACGACATTCGAGCGCGGGGGCAAATCCCAGCGTCCGCCCACCCACACGTGCCGTCCCCCGTGCCAACCCCAGTGGCCGCCGATCCACACGTGGTGCACGGAGGGGCGCTCGAGGATGTATTCGCGTTGCGGCGGGGGCGGCGCTTGGACGATGACGACTTCCGGTGGCGGGGTGGCGACGGCCACGGCACCGGGGGCTGGCGTGCTCGGGCGCGCGACGCCCGCGACCCCGGCGGCGCCAGCGCCGCCCGCGATGCCCACGCCGCCGGCGGCGGCTTCCTGCCAGTAACCGCCCGCGAGCACGTAGCCGTTGGCGCGTTGCTCCCAACGCGGCTCGACCCAGACGAGATTGGCGCGCGGCGGGAGTTCCCACCGGCCCGCGACCCACGCGTAACGCCCCTCCTGCCAACGCCAGTGGCCCGCGACCCACACGTGCGACTGCGTGGGGCGTTCCTCGATGATTTCCTGGCTGGATTGCGGGGCCATCGGGGCCTTGACGATGGCGGCGTCGGGGAGCGACGGCGCGACGGGCACGGTGGGCGCGTCGGGGATTTGGGCGACGCCGCGCGACGAGAGCGCGAGCGCGAAAACCGCGACGGCCGGCAGCCGGGTGAGCGCGGGGAGCGAGTGGCGACGGAGGTTCATGGGAGTGGGGCTATGACGCCTGCACGGCATGGATGTTTCCTCGGGTTGCAAACGCGATCCGGGCTTCGCGTCCGACCGCACGCATCCTTGTGCGCGGGGCCGCGTCTGTGCGACGTTCCGCGCCCCACCGGCGCGCGTGGTTTGTCCCGCCTCCGGTCTCCCGTCTTCTTCCCCGCCCCTTCTCCTCGCCCAACCTCGCCTCGCCCCTCCCATGATGCTCGTCCCCCTCCGCCCCCGCCTCGCCGCGTTTGCCCTGCTCCTCGCCCCGATCGCGTTGCGCGCGCAGCCGCCGCCCGCCGCCTTCCCCGGCGCGCCGAGCGCCGAGGAGCGCCAGCGCCAGCAGGAACTCACCGCGCAGGACCACGCCAACATGAAGGCGCAGCTCGGCATCACCAAGCTCCGCCCCGGCCCGAGCGGCCAGACCGGCCCGGACGTTCCCAACAAGGCCAACTACGATCCGGCGAAGGCAAATCCCTACCCCGATCTGCCCGAATTGCTCGTCGCGAAAAACGGCCAGAAAATTTCCACGCCCGACGCATGGTGGAAAACGCGCCGCCCCGAAATCGTCGAGGACTTCGAACGCGAAGTGATCGGCCGCGTGCCGAAAAATGCCCCGAAGGTCACGTGGGAGATCAGCAAGACCGTCAACACCGAGGTCGGCGGCATCCCCGTCGTCGCGAAACAGCTCATCGGCCATGTCGACAACTCCGCGCATCCCGCGATCACGGTCGATATCCGCATGGCCGTCGTCACGCCCGCCGCCGCAAAGAGCGGCGTGCCCGTGCTGATGATGTTTGGTTTTGGCGGGATGCCCGGCGAGCAGCCGGCCTTCGGTCGCGGCGGCGGTGGCGGCGCGGCGAAAAAAGGCGCCGACGGGAAGACCGCTCCGCCCGATACCGCCAAGAAAGCCGCGCCCACGTTCTCCGATCCGCCCTCGACCGAACAGCTCATCGCCGCCGGCTGGGGCTACGTTTCCATCAGCACGACGAGCATCCAAGCCGACAACGGCGCCGGCCTCACCAAGGGCATCATCGGCCTCACCAACAAAGGCCAGCCGCGCTCGCCCGACCAGTGGGGCTCGCTGCGCGCCTGGGCGTGGGGCGCCGCGCGCGGACTCGACTACCTCGAAACCGATCCCGCCGTCGACGCGAAGCGCGTGGGCATCGAGGGCGTGTCGCGCTACGGCAAGGCTGCGCTCGTCACGATGGCGTTTGAGCCGCGCTTCGCCGTCGTGCTCGTCGGCTCCAGCGGCGAAGGCGGCGCGAAACTCCACCGCCGCGATTTCGGCGAAGCCGTGGAAAACCTCACCGGCTCCGGCGAGTATCACTGGATGGCCGGCAACTTCCTCAAATACGGCACCGCCGAGTCCACCTTCGGCGCGAAGACCGCCAACGACATCCCCGTCGACGCCCACCAGCTCATCGCGCTCTGCGCGCCGCGCCCGACGTTCATCAGCTACGGCATCCCCGAGCGCGGCGACGCCAACTGGCTCGACCAACAAGGCAGCTACATGGCAACCGTCGCCGCCGGCCCCGCGTTTCGCCTCCTCGGCGCGCGCGACCTCGGCGACAAAAACGATTACCGCGTCGCGAAAATGCCGCCGGTGAATCACGGCCTCCTCGACGGCCAGCTCGCCTGGCGCCAGCACGACGGCGGCCACGAGGACCGCACCAATATGAAGCACTTCATCGCGTGGGCGAATCCGCTCCTCGGCCACACGCCGCCCGCGAAGTAGTTTTCATTAGTAGCCGCATGACGCTCCCGAAAATTGCCGTCTTCGCCGCAGCGCTCGCGCTCGCGTGCGCCAGCCCCTCCGCCGCCCAACCCGCCGATCAACCCGCGCCGCGCACCGACACCAATTCTCTCCTCGCCCACGAGCAACTCGTCGCCAAGGCCAAGCAAGGCCGCATCGACGTCTACTTTGTCGGCGACTCCATCACGCGCCGCTGGGGCGCGACTGATTACCCCGACTTCCTCGCGCACTGGAAAAAGAGTTTCCACGGCTGGCACGCCGCCAACTTCGGCTGGGGCGCCGACTCCCTCCAACACATCCTCTGGCGCCTCCAAAACGGCGAACTCGACGGTGTAAACCCCAAGGTGATCGTGATCCTCGCCGGCACGAACAACCTCGGCCGCACCCCGCCCGACGACACCAAGATCGCCGACATCACGCGCGGCCTCGCCGCGGTCGTCGCGACGTGCCGCGAAAAAGCCCCCGCCGCCACGCTCATCCTCACCGCGATTTTTCCGCGCAACGACGCCCCCGCCGTGCTACCCGGCATCAACCGGATCAACGAAAACCTCGCCCGCCTCGCCGACGGAAAAACGATCCGTTTCCTCAACGTGAACGCCCAACTCGCCGACGCGGCCGGCGTGCAATTCCCCGGCCTCTTCGTGGACAAACTCCACCTCGCCCTCCCCGGCTACGAAGTCTGGGCCACCGGGTTGAAGCCCATCCTCACCGAACTCCTCGGCCCGCCCGCCGCGACCGACAAGGCACCGCCACCCACCGGCGATCCGAGCGCGAGGAAAAAATAGCCCCCGAGTCGACTCCAGATGATCCGTTGCGACCCGCGAATCGGTCGGCCCCATCAAGCCAGCGCCTCGGCGCGCCCATGAACAGACCCACCCTGGCCGTGTTGCTCACCGTCGCTGGTCTGGCCGCCGTGGCCGGCTCCCTTTGGAATCGTTACGCGATTCAACCGATGGCGCGCAGCGACAAAGAATCGCTCCTCGTCCACGAGCGCCTGCTCGGGGACGCCCGACGCGGCCACATCGACCTCTACTTTGTCGGCGACTCGATCACCAGCCGCTGGATCCGAGAGGCCCGCGGCAACTGGCACCGCAATTTCGGCGGATGGGCGGCCGCGAATTTCGGCCGCGGTGGCGACAAGATTCCGCACGTGCTGTGGCGCCTTCGCCACGGCGAACTCGACGGAGTTCACCCGAAGGTCATCGTCGTTCTCGCCGGCGCGAACGATCTCGGGGACGCACCGCCCAACGCGCTCATGCGCGCGGTAATCCGACGCCGCCTTGAGTCGATCCTCGCCACCTGCCATGAGAAAGCTCCCGCCGCGACCATCATCCTCACGGCGATTTTTCCCCGCGGCGATAACCCCGCCGCCGTCCACGCCATCAACCGCCTCAACGAAGACCTCGCCCGCCTCGCCGACGGAAAAACGATCCGTTTCCTCAACGTGAACGCCCAACTCGCCGACGCGAACGGCGTGCAATTCCCCGGCCTGTTCGTGGACACACTTCACCTCGGCCTCCCCGGCTACCAAGTCTGGGCCGACGGCCTGAAACCCGCCCTCACCGAACTCCTCGGCCCGCCCGCCGCGATCGATCGCGCCCCGCCGCCAACAAGCGATCCGAGTGCGAAGAAGAAATAATGGAGCCGCGGCGCCCTCGCCGCGTTTTTCCCTCACCTCACCACCGGCCGCAGCACCATATTGCGATACGACACCGCTCCATGGTCACCCTGCAGGTAGATCGGGCCGGGCTTCGATTCGTCGCTCCACATCGCGCCGCCGGTGCAGCCGAGCACGGGTTGGTTGTCGATGATCGTGGTGCCGTTCAGCACGACGGTCAGGTGGCGGTCGACGAGCGTCATTTCCATCGTCTGCCATTCGCCGGCGGCTTTTTCGGCGGCGACGCTCGGCGTGATGCGGCTGTAGAGCGCGCCCATGTTGTGCGAGTCGAGTTTCTTGCCGAAGGAATCCTGCACCTGGATTTCGTAGATGCCGCGGAGGTAGACGCCGCTGTTGCTGCCGGCGGGCACGCTGACCTCGAGTCTCAAATTGAAGTCCTCGAACTCGCGCTCGGTGCGCAGATTCGCGGTGCGTTTCGCCGGTGTCCCGGGCACGTGCGCGGGCACGCGGTTCACGAGCGCGCCGCCTTCGACCACCCACGCGCTCTCGCCGTTGGGCTCCTTCTTCGTCCAACCC
>JBEANZ010000464.1:0-4662 GCA_041165185.1 Verrucomicrobiota bacterium
CCCCCCAGTGGGGGGACGGAAAATGCGAAGAAGGCTAGCCGTTGACGACCACCTCGACGCGCGTGCCGCCATCGTCGCCGCGTCGGATGCTGAGTTCGCCTTTCATCTGCTCCACGCGCTCTTTCATGCCGCGCAGGCCGAAGTGACCGTCGGCGTGCTCCGCCGCGGGGTCGAAACCGCAGCCATCGTCGCGGACGATCAGCCGGACGAGCGCGGGCTCGAAGCCGATTTCCAAATCGATCACGCGCGGCCGCGCGTGCTTGAGCGCGTTGGACACCGCTTCCTGCCCGATGCGCAGGAGATTGTTTTCGATCATCGGCGCGACGCGGCGCGACTGGCCGCGGGTGTTCGCGCGGATTGCGCAGCCCAGGCCGGCGCTCAGTTGCTCGGCGACCGAGCGCAACGCGCCCAGCAGGTCGGTCTTCTCCAGGATGTGCGAACGCATATCCCAAATCGATTCCCGCGTCGTGGCGAGGCAACCGCGGACGATGCCGTGGGCGGTGGCGAGATGCGGCAGGAACTCCTCGACGGTGCCGGTCTTGGCGGAATTTTTGGCCAACTCCATCTGCATCGAGACCGCGTTGAGTTCCTGCGCGATCGTGTCGTGGAGTTCGCGCGCGAGCCGGTTGCGCTCGGCGAGCATCGCGGAAAATTCAACCTCGGCCAGTTTGCGCGCCTCCTCGCGTTGGGCGATTTTCCGGCGCGCAAGAACCGACACCACCACGAGCGCAAACAGGATCACAGCCGCCGCCGCCACCGCGATCGCCAGCGCCCGTCGCGTCGTGAGCCAAGGCGCCGCGCGGACCACCACGAGATCGTCGGCGCTGCGCAGGAGCAGTTGCATCCGGTCCGCCACCCAGAGGCCGGATGACGGAAAGACGTCCGACTGCCCCGGCACGCAGATGCCGGTCGCCCGCACCCAGCTGCCCGCCTCCCAACGCGACTCCTGCGGCACCGCCGCGCCGCGCGGCAACAGCGCGCCGACGTTCGCGCCGTTCCACGTGAGTGCGAGCAACATGCCGTCCGCCGTCTCGCGCGCCTCGTCGAGCTGCGCCTCGATGAGCACGAGGTTGGAGTCCTGTTGGGAAATCTCCTCCGCAACGCGGAGGCGGAGCGGGACGGGTGGTGAGCCCGCCGCGACTCTGCGGAAAATCGCGTCGCTCAGATTCGGCGCGTAGCCGCCGTGATCGGCGAAGCCCACGACCTCGACCACGTCTCCCGGCGCCAGCGCGCCGGCTTGCGCCGAGGCCACGCGCAAACCGCGATCCCCGTCCTGCAGCCACAAGGTCCGCCCGGGACGATGCGCCGTCACGACGCCGCGCACGCGGATGCGATGGCCGCTGAAGCCGGTGGGCGTGAAGCGCAGGATCTCGTCGATGCGCTGCAGCGGCAGCGCAAACGGATCGGCGGGCGGCGGCGTGACGACGGTGATCATGTCCTGCTGGGCGACCTGCACATTGGCGCGCACGAATTGCCGGTTGGCATTGTGAACATTGAAGACGACGCCGCGCAGTCGGACGCGCGCGTCGATCAATTCCGCCGGCACCGCGCGGTCGCGCAGCTGCACCGCGAGGCGGTCGTCGCCTTGCGCGATCATGATGGTCCAGCTTTCCGGTCCGGGGCGGACGGCCGCAGAAGGGTTGGCCGGAACCGTCCCGGCCGTCGGCCCCGAGGAGAGCGGGCGATCGAGCGGCGTCGGTTCGCACGAGCGCACGATGCCCTCGAGCTCGACCCACGCGGCGTCAAAACCGCCCGCGTTCAATTCGCCGATCGTCGTCGGCCGGGGCGGCGGCAACGGGCCCGACCCGAGCCACGTGAGTTTCTTCGCGCGCACCATCGGCGCGAAGTCGCCGGCGCCCGTCACGCCGCCGACTTCGACGCGGTCGCCGGGGCGCCGGTTGTTGCCTATGACGAAACCCAATTCCACGTAGATGCCGTCGGTCGCGTCGCGCAGCACGAACGCGTCGCGCGGGCGGGTGACCAGCAACAGCGTCCCGCTCAAGAGCACCGGCCGCTCCTGCGCCGCTTCCTTGGGCGAAAGCATGCGAACGGCGGCCGCCGTTTTTAGCGGTGTTGGCGCATTTTCCGCCCGCGCCGAAATCGTTGCCATTCCGATCAGCAACGAAAGCCGGAGGAGTAAAGCCTGCCACCGTGCAATCACGGCTGGAAATCTTTTCAGCTTCCAGCGCATAGCGATCTAAAAACAGACGACACTTCTTCGCTGCCGTCGAAAGGGTGAAGATGGCTCCGGCATCGGCTGTCCCCGAGCGCGTGTATTTACGGCCGCTGGCAACTGTTACCGCGGAGACCATGCGCCGCAAATGCTCCCACGTTGCCGGTGGCGCGCAACGCGCGGATCAGGAACGTTCTCAGTTCAAAGTCAAAATTCGCGACATCGAATTGGTGAACGGGACCGCGCGGGGCAGGCGGTCGCGGCACCCCGATGGCTATTGCGGTTGAGGTCGAGGCCGGGAGATCGGCTCGCGACAAATCAGCGTGGGCAAGTTCTCGTTGCGGGCCCGGGTGCGACTCGCCTGCCCGCCGCCGACAGTGACTTCGGTCGTCCGCGTCGTGCTCCGGCGCAGCTTCCGCGTTTGCTGTCGATTGGTAGGGCGGTTGTTCCGGGCGAGTTAAAGCTTGGTTATCGCTCTACGGTGGTCGCCTCAATGGCCGAGATGAGTGACAAGGCTTTGGAGCGTCGGCGAATTGGCGTCCGTCGGCCACATGAGCGCGAGCGGGATGCGATTGAGCCTGGGCCTCAGTGGGCGGAAGACGACGCTGCGCGGAGCGGTCGCCGCGAGCGAGGACGGATACGGACAGACGCCGAGTCCGGCGGAGACGAGCCAGACCAGCGTGAACAAATCGTCCGCCGCATAGTTGATGAGTGGCTGGACGCCGTGCTGCGCGCAGAGTCCGATGAGCCGCTGGCCGTAGTGCGGGTTGAATTCGGGGCTGATGAGCAGCAGCGGTTGCCCGTGCAAGGCCCGGACGGGAATCTGCGCGCGGAGGGCCAGTGCGTGATCGGCGGGCAGCGCAATCACCTGCTCCTGATCGCCCAACTTGAGCTGCCGGAGGCGCGGGCTGGAGCGCAGCGGGCGCGTGAGCGCCAGATCGAGTTCACCCGCCTCCAGCAAACGATGGAGGGTGGCGACCGGTTCCTGGCGCACGCGGAGCTGCACCAGCGGAAACGCCCGGTGAAATTTTTTCAGCCGCGCCGCAATTTCCGGCGTGGCGGCGGGCGAGATGATGCCGAGGCGCAACAGGCCCGTCTTGCCGCTGGCGGCCACGCGCGCGATGTCGGCGGCGCGCTGCGCGGCGGCGAGTGCATCGCGTGCGGCCGGCAGCAGGACGCGGCCGGCCTTGGTGAGCGCGACGCCCCTCGAGCTGCGGTCGAAGAGGCGCACGCCGAGTTCGTCCTCGAGTGAGCGCACCTGCGCACTGAGCGGCGGCTGCGCGAGGCGGAGCAACCGCGCGGCCTGGGAAAAACTCAACGTCTCCGCGACCGTCACGAAATAGCGGAGATGGCGAAGTTCCATGAGGGCCATACTTGGCGCGTATGGCGGCGGAAGGAAAGTTGTATTAGCCGGCGCGGAGGCGCTGCGCTACACTGGCCGCATGACTTCTCCGACCAGCTCTCCCTTGAAACGCGTTCTCATGATCGTCGCCAATCCCGCGACTTCGCCCGTAACCGGCTGGCCCATCGGCTTCTGGGCCGCCGAGCTGACGCACCCCTGGCTTGAATTCGTGAAAGCCGGTTACGCCGTCGAGCTGGCGAGCCCGCGCGGGGGCAAGACCATCGTGGACGCCTACAGCGATCCGCGCGACGCGAGCGGCTACTCGGCATCCGATGTCATCAGCATGGGTGTGCTGCACACGCCGGCCATGGCCGCCATGCTGGAGAAAACGAAGAGCGTCGCCGAGACAAAGCTGGACGACTACGACGCGATCTTCTTGTGCGGCGGACAGTCGCCAATGGTCACATTCATCGACGACGCCGCGTTGCACGCGTTCGTCGCGCGGGCCTATGAGGCGGGCAAGGTGGTGGCGCTCGTCTGCCATGGCACCTGCGTGTTGCTCAAGGTGAAGACCAGCGATGGCAAGCTGCTCGTCGAGGGCAAGACCTGGACCGGTTTCGCCAACAGCGAGGAACGTTTCGCCGAGCAGGCCGTGGGCGGAAAAATCCAGCCGTTCTGGATTGAGACCGAGGCGCGGAAAATCGCGGGCACGAATTTCATCACGCACAACGCCTTCGAGGAATTCGCGGTGCGCGACGGCCGGCTCATCACCGGCCAGCAGCAAAATTCCGGCGGAGCCGCAGCGCGGCTCGTGATCGAGGCGCTCGGCCGATAGGACGCCGGCCATGAACATCGCGATCATCGGCGCGGGAAATGTCGGCGGCGCGTTGGGCCGGAGCTGGGCGAGGGCCGGACATAAGATATTCTACGCCGTGCGCGACCCGCAGGCCGAGAAAGTCAAAAACCTCCTCGGCGAGACGGGCCACAGCGCGACCGCGACGAATGCCGTCGACGCGGCACAGGCCGCCGATCTCGTGGCGCTCGCAACACCGTGGGACTCCGTGCCGGCTGCGCTTGTCTCGGCCGGGAACCTCGCCGGCAAGATCGTGATCGACTGCACCAACCCGCTGAAATTCACGCCGGGGAT
>JBEANZ010000465.1:0-3522 GCA_041165185.1 Verrucomicrobiota bacterium
TGGCGAAGCCATGCGTGCCGTAGACCCAGCCGTCGAACCACAGCCAGTAGCTCGACGACATGCCGTGGGTGTCCTTGAAGCCGAAGCCGTCGTAGAGTTTCTCGCGCACGTCGGCGCGGCCATCGCCGTCGGTGTCGGTGAGCCGCCAGATCGCGGGGATGGAAAACACGAGCGCGGTGTCGCCCTTGGCGCCGGGTGTGCGTGGGAGCGGCAGCACGCCGACGGGGATGTTGAGGCCGTCGGCGAAGATAGCGGATTTGCGCGCGCGGCCCGTCGCCGGATCGAAATCAGAGAGGACGCGCAGCGTGTCGATCCCGCGCTCGGGTGGCTCGGGTGGCGTGGACGCGGCGCGAAACGCGAGGCCGGTGTCGCCCCACTGCGCGTCGAAAGTCGCGATGGGCTCGCCGAGCGCGTCGCGCTTCGCAGGCCACGGGTAAAGTTTCGAGCCCGTGACCCACACACGGCCGGCGGAGTCGAAGGCGAAGTTGAAGGGTTTCTCGAGGTCGGGCTCTGCGGCGACGAGCTGAATCTCAAAGCCGGGCGGCAGGTGAAACAGCGCGCGCGACTCGGGCGCGGAGAGGAGTTTCGCGCCGGGATTGTCGCCACGCGGATCGGCGGCGAGGGCGGAGGCGGCGGCGGCGAGGGCGAGCGTTACACGCAGCGAGGGAGCGGGGCGCATGGGGTAGCTCCATCAACTGCGACCGAGCCGCGGTTGCCAACGACGATTTCCCGCGGGGCGATGCTCGCCGACGAGCACTACGGAATTTCGTAGATTTCGATCAGCACCAGTCCGCTTGAGCCGTCCGCCGCCGTCGCCTGGGCCGAGTAAGCGCCGGGATCGAGATCGACGAGGACCACGGCGTCCTTGCTGCCGTCGGCCAATGCGAAGCCGCCCACTCCGGCAGTGGCGGCGAGGATCGTAGCGCGGTTGGCGCCGCCCCAGTCGTTATTTCCGGCGACCGGGAGCGGCGGGGTTCCCTGCCGAAACAGGGTGAGCTGTGGATCGCCGTGCGCGCCGACGACGCCAAACGCGCGCAACCCCGGTCCGATCGCCCGCACGAGCACGGTGCGACGGCCGCTCCCGCTGATGACGAAGCCGGCGGTCAGGATTCGGCCCGGGCCGACGGGGGAGAGCACGGAAATATTGGCGAGGCGGGAAAGGGTGCCGTTGTCCGCGTCGTAGAGCTCGAGCAGCGCGAGGCCACCCGCGGCGTCGGTCGGAGAGATCTGCACGGAATAGCCGCCATCGAGATTGAGCAGGATCAGGGCGGCGCAATCGCGGCTCGGGTCGGCGACGAACGGCAACCCGCCGAGCCGCGTGGTGGTGGCGAGAAGCGTCGCCTTGTTGCCGGCGGTATACCAGTCGTTATTGGCGAGGAGCGCGACTGTGCCGGTGCCGGCGTGACGGAACAGCGTCATCTGGGGATCGACGAGGGCGTTGGGGACGCCGACGGCGGCGAGCGTGGGGCCGAGGCCGCGAATCAGGACGTTTTTCGGGCCGCCCGAGAGCGTGAAACCGACGGTGAGCGGTTCGCTCCGCGCGATGTCGGCGAGCACCGAAAAATTCACGACGCGGCTGGTGACCGGGACGACGGTGAGCGTGATGTCGGCGCTGGCGAGGAAGCCAGCGCCATTGGTTGCGACGACGCGGTAGGTGCCCGCGTCGGCCGTAACGGGAGCGGCCAGCGTCAGCGTTGCGCCAGTCGCCCCGGGCAGCGCGACGCCGTCGCGGAACCATTGGTAGGTCGGCGGCGGGTTGCCCGCCGCCGCCGCGGTGAGCGTCACACTGGTGCCGGCGAGCACGGTTTGGGCAGTGGGCTGTCGGGTGAACGTGGGCGCGCTGGGCGGTTGCAACGTGACGGAGCGAGTGGACGCATAGGCCGAATCGACGCCAGCGCGGGTGGCCTTGAGGCGATAGAAATACGTGGTCGAGGTCGTCAGTCCGGTGTCGGTGTAGGTCGTGTTCGCGCCGGGGAGCGTCGCCACGGCGGTCCAGACGAGGGCCCCGTTGGCGGAGACGCTGCGCTCGACGGTCACAGTGTCGACGGGGCCGGTCACGCTCCACGTCAACGTCGTGGACGTGGGGCCGCCGGCGGCGAGCGCGTTGAACGAGGGGACGTTCGGCGGGGCCGGGCGGGTTGTGACGGAGACGATGTTGCTCCAGGTCGAGCTGGCGCCGGGGCTGTCGGCCTTGAGGCGGAATTCATACGCGGTCTCGACCAAGAGTCCCGTGGCGACGAACGACGAGGCAGTCGACGCGATCGTGGTGGAGACGTCCGTCCAGTCGGGATCGCTCGCGCGGCGGCGCTGGAGCGTGAAGCCGTTTTGGAGTGCGTCGTGCGTCCAGCCGAGGGTCGCGGTCGTCGAGGCGACGGTGGTGGCGGAAAGCACCGGCGCCGGGAGCGGGCCCTCCGCCGGCAGCGGAAAAAACGCGACCCGCTGGCCCTGTTGGACGACGAGGCGGCCGACCGTGGTGTTAAAGGCGCTGACCTTGGTCGCGACGGGCATGCCGTAGGCGACGCGACGGGCCGTGACGTCGTAAACCTTGGTTTCGCCAAACGCATAGCGGCCGTCGCGGGACGCGGCATAGACGATTTCCCCGGTCGACCACAGTTCGGCGAGGTCGGCGGCGGCATAAACCGAGCCGCTCCAGAAAACGCGGGCACCGTCCTCGGTGACAACAATGGTTTTGGAACCGTAGTAGCTCGACAGATTGCCGCGGTTGGCGGCGACCTCCGTGAGCTTGTCGCCCACGGTGTCGAACTTCCGCAGCGAGGCATTGGAGATGTTATTGTCGCCGCGCAGATAGAAACGTTCGCCCGGGAGATACTGCCCGCCGCCTTCGCGCTGGAAGGAAGTAACCACGGTCTTCCCCGCGATCGTGTCGAAGAGCACCGTGCTCACCCATTGGTCGGACGGCTCGATGATGAGCCGGCCCGAGCCTCCGGCCGCGAGGCGATAGGCGTCATTGCCGCTATAGCCGATACCGGCGAACGGCGTCATCGCAAAGCTGCGCTCAAGCGCGAGCGTGCTACGGTTGAACGCGAGCAGGGAACCGCCGCGCCAATTCGTGACGTAAATGCGTTTGTCCGCGTCGTGCATGGCTAGGTCCGTGACGGACGAACCCGCGGTCACGACCCGCTTGATGGCTTGGGTCTGCGCGTCGATTTCGAGCAGATAGGCCGTGGCGGTGCTCGTGATCACCGCCGTGGTGCTGGTTGGCGCGACGTATTCGCTGATGGCGTAAACCAATGACGAGCGGGGATCCGCACGCAGGACCGTGATCGCCAGCGGTTCGACTAGGAGCCGGACCGGAATCGTGAACGTCCCTTCGGCGCCGGTAATCCGAACATCCGTCGTAGAGAGACCCGGCTCGAGCGCCGAGGCGTCGAGAGACAGCCGCACGGTCGCTGGCGTCGTGCCGGCAGTAGCCGCAAACTTCACCCACGGTGCGCCCGCACTCGCGGTCCAGCCCTTGCCCGCCGGCGCCGAGGTGAGATCGATCGTCACGGCGAGGTCGGC